>CALCSA010000218.1 GCA_937894185.1 uncultured Clostridia bacterium
GAGAAGAGGACGGCTTGGACCTCGGCGGCGACCTTTCCACCAGCCCATGGCTCCGCCGCCGGAGCAACAGCAGTAACGAAAGCGGCACCACCATCGACCCCGGCCGCAGTGTCTTTGACCATGTGAACTAAGGATTCCCCCCAAGACCCCGCGCCTGTTCGGGCAGGGCCTGTCATATAGAAAACGAGGGCAAGAGCTGCGGCATCTGCCCTTTTTCTATTCCATTGGGCGGGGGGAAAAGATTCTCCAGCGGAAAGGCAGGCAGCCGGGACCTGATATTAAGGCGCCTGCACAGACTATCTCTGTCGTAATAGGAAGGGCCAGCATTCATGAAAAGGCGTAAGCTGTTTTGCGAAATTTCTCCCACAACCTATCGTATCTCCGTCTTAAAATGCCAGCTGATCCGCAGGATACAAGACCTTTTTTCACCCACCGCATTCGCAAAGCAGAAAAGCGACGCCCCGTTGCCGGTCTGCATTTGCAAGCACAATTCTCTGATGCGCAGAAAGCTGGGGAATGTGGACCTGCAGCTGCAGGAGCATAAGGTGGTCAACCTCAACCTGTCCGCCCCCAGCGTCTCTGGGGTTTTGATCCGGCCGGGGGAAACCTTTTCCTTTTGGAGACTGGTGGGCAACTGCACCAAACGAAAAGGATATCAGGAGGGGCTGCTCATCCGCGGGGGAGAGGTTTCCAAAGGGATTGGAGGCGGAATGTGCCAATTCACCAACCTGATCCACTGGCTTGTGCTGCATACTCCCCTTGATATTGTGGAGCACCATCACCACGACGGCATGGATTTGTTCCCCGACTATGGCAGACAGACTCCCTTTGGAATCGGAACCTCCATTCTCTACAACTATCTGGATTACCGGTTCCGGAACAACACCGATCAAACCTATCAGCTCATTGTGTTTACAACCGAAAAGTACCTGTGCGGAGAGATTAGAGCCACCCGGCCACTGGCCCGCAAATACCACATCAAGGTGGAAAACGAGTGCTTTGTGGAGGATGATGGGGAGGTGTTCCGCACGGGAGATGTCTTTCGGGAGTGTGTGGACAAGGCAACCGGCATCCTGCTGGAAAAGCAGCTGATTAAGTCCAACTACGCAAAAGTCATGTACGATACAAAGAATCTTCTCATCACCTCGGGGAAATCCGGGGAATAAACGCAGCAAGGGTCCGGGAACGGTCACGTTCCATGGCCCTTGCTTTTTTTAAAACTGCCGGCAGCACAAAGGCCGCCGTAAAAACGGCGGCCTGCAATACAGGGGGATCAAAGGCTTAGCGGCGGCGGGAACGCCCGCCGGTCCGGTTGCCGCCCTGCCCGGCAGGTGGAGCAGCCGGGCCTGCTTCCTCGTCCTCCACATCCCCGCCTTCCAGCAGGTTTTTATACCACTGCAAGGCGTTTAAGTAAGCTTTGTAAATATCCTCGGGGGTCAGGTCATACATAATCAGCATCCGGGAGATGGTCTTCCAATCCGCCGCCTCATACTGATAAATGAAGCTCAGCAGGGTGCCGAACTCGCCCTGACCGTGGAGCAGGGCATCCCGAATGGTATCGGAAACCTGCACCATTTGCAGGGCTTCTTCCATGGAAAGCTCCAAAATAGAATCCAGCACCGAGAATAGCCCCATCAAAAACAGGCTCTGGGACTGATCCTTCAGCCGGAAGGCAGGGGCAAGGTTTTCGGCGAACTTGGCCCGCACCAGCGAAAGGCGGGTCAGCTCGTCGGGGCGGTCGGCCCCCAGCAGCTTGGAAACGGCGGTAATCACCCACTTGCGGGTTTCTACCTGCCCCAGAATGGTGACGGCGTGGCTCACGCTTTTCACCTTCTGCCGCAGCCCCAAAAAGGGAGAGTTGATCATCCGCATCAGGCTGACCGTCAGGGCGGTATCCTGCTGCACCACCTCCGCCACCGAAGAAAACTCAAAGTTTTCGTCCCGCACCAGATTCAGCAGCTTGATCAAGTTCATTTTAAGAGGCTTGACCTGATGCTCCCCCTTGGTGATGGGAATGCGGTAGAAGCGGCCCTCGAAGTAAAGGGGCCCCTGCTCCCGCAAGGCCTCAAAGTATTCGTTGGTGTGGATGTGGGTCATGACAATGGAAAGCTTGGGGAAGTTGCGCCGGGTCAGGGCGTACATCAGCTGTTGTTGGGGCTGGTCCATCAGCCTGTGATCGAAGTAGATATAGTCGCAGAGCTCCACCACAGGAGCGTAGGCATCCACCCGGTCCAGCTTTTGCACCGCAAAGCGAAAGCCCTTTTCCTTCAAGGCCCTGATGTGGGAAAGATAGGGTTCCTCGGGCTGGACATCGCTTTCCAGAACAAAGATCACCTTTTCGTAAGGCACCCGGCACTGTTGGGCCAAATCCGCCAGCAGCATCAGATTGTTGATGGGGACAAAAATGGGCTTGTCCATGGTGAAGGCATCGATTCCCACCGCGTTGAGGGTGGCCAGCAGCGGAGAGAGCATAGCACCGTCGAACTCATTGGTGGCCTGATTGGCGTTCATTAGCTCGTTGCCTTCCTGATAACGGAAATAATAAGCCTGAACCGCCATATTCTTATCAAAAAATGGTACCGGTATGACCAGTAAATCCATACTATCTCCCCCATTTTTCTCTTCTACTGCCTTCATTATACAACATATTTCTAAAAAGAGCCAGAGGTATTTTGGCAATCCCCCGGCAGCCGTGGACCCGGAAAAGCAAGAGGGAAAACAGGTGCTGCCCAAGCTTGGGGCAACGGTTCTATGTAATGCCGGAACAGGGCTCCGGCGTTTGCTATCCGGCTGCTTCCCGGGCAGCCTGCATCCTTTGGCAGGCCTCCATAGCCCGAACGGCAAGATTCCCGGTCAGGCGCATTCCGTGGGGCAAAAAGCTCCGGTAGCTCCATACCGCCTCCTGCACCCTTCCGACCGCCTGCGCGTTCAGGTAGTAGCTTTGCCCCATCCAAGAGACGGCCGCCCCCCGGGGACCTACAGAGTCCACCAAAAACAGGTGAGAGAACCGTCCGGGCATATACCGCTGGGTAGACAAATCCACCGCCATAAATCCCGCCACGCCGCCAATTAGGACAGCGGTGGTCAAAAAGGCTCCCAGAAACATCCTTGTCTTTGCTTTCATAATTTACGTGTGGTCCTCCATCCTTTGATCAATCAGCTCCGCCAAGGCCCGGCCCGCCATTTCGGCGGAGTACACCGCCTCTTCCAGTGTGTTGCCGTTGGAGCCAAACTCCAGCAGCAGGGCCCCGGCAGAAAGATGCTGGTTATATTTGCGGTGACTGAGGAGAATGGGCCGGGTCAGCTGTGGATAGCTTGCCTCCATGGCATTTTGAAAGTCGCAGGCAAAGCGCATGTTCTGCCGCCAGTTTTCCATCCCCATGGAGCCATTGTCGGCTCCGGCAATAATCATGATCTGCGCTGCCTTTTTTCCATCGATTTCCACCACCGGTTTGATGATGGTCTGATTTTCCCGCTCCATGGCGTCCCGGTGCAGGTCCAATATGATTTTGATGCTGGGGTACTGCTCCAAATAATCGCTGATAGTTTGAGCGCTGCGCTCGTAGGAGCCGTTATAGGAGGGGTAGTCGTGCTGAGTGGTGTCGTGAATGACGGCGATGCCCGCCTCCTCCAACGCGTGGGCCATGGCGGCCCCCACCGCCACCATATTGTTGTTGTTGTCGGTGCTGCGCCAGGTATTGCGGGTGTCGTAGAAGGCGCTGTCGTACCGCTCAAAGCTTTCGGTGGCGTGGGTGTGGTAAATCAGCACCTGAGGCTCTCCCTGCGCTCCCAGCGCCGGGCTTTGGGTATCCTCCAGCCAGCCTTCGATGTCATCGTTATCGTATTTGGTGTCGTTGCGCAGGAATCCTTCCCCTATGCGGATGAGAGTTCCTCCCTCCTTGCCGGAAAAGTTCTCGCTGATCAGCTCCGCCCGATAGGCGGAAGGGATTCTGGGTTGAATGGGGGAGCTGTCCTCCATCTCTGTTCCATCGAGGGGAACATCGTCTTCCTCTTCCCAAGAGGGAAAGGGCGACGGCAAAGGCAGGGTGGGAATTTGAGGCAGGGCAGCCGTCGGCGGCAGCAGCTCGGAGCGAAACCGCTCCCGCAGCAAATCCAATCCGGCGTCGGGCATCCCCAGCACCACTGCAAAGGTGGCGATTTTTTCCCCAACACCGCCGAATCTCCGGGCTCCCATTAGCAAAACATTGATGCTCAGGGGCAGCACCAGAGCCACCAAAACAATGATGCCGTAGGATTTTAACCCCGCCGACCTTCTTCTTGCGTACCGCTTCAAGACCTCATCACTTCCCCCTGCGGATTGTCGGGGCAAAGTGTACAGGCCCCTTCCCTTCTATAACTATTCAAAAAGGGAGCAGGATAGAAGTCTTAATCTGTCAAAGGAAAGGATCCAGCAGGGTTGCGGTGGGCTCCATGGCCGTCAGCCCGCCAGATAACTGATTTCCTCCAGAGTCATATCCGGTTGCAGCGCCTTGTTCAGTGCCATAGACAGGGCCTTGCAGGCGTGGCTGATCAGATTGTCGATTGCCCGGGGAGTGATCATCATCTGGGTGCCCCGGGGTTCAAAAAGCATCCGGCATTGTTCCAAGTCCTCGTCCCCTTGCAGCAGCTCGCCGGCCAGAGTGGTGGCGTCAATCACCGTGGGAATGCCGATGCTCACCACCGGAACCCCCAAGGTGTCCCGGCTGATCTCTTTGCGGCTGTTCTGCACTCCCGAACCGGGAGAAATTCCGGTGTTGGCGATCTGAATGGTGTTGCCCAGACGGGTGGCTTCCCGGGCGGCCAGAGCGTCCACCACCACCACGGCGGCGGGACCTACATCCTTGACCACCGCGCTGATGATCTCGGAAGTTTCGATGCCGGTTTGGCCCAGCACACCGGGAGCCAGAACCGCCACCGGGCGCAGCCGTTCCAGTCCCGCCTGACGCTTCAGCTCCTCCCCAATGTGGCGGGTGGCCAGAATCTGATGAGCGGTTCTGGGGCCGATGGCATCGGGGGTGATGTCGTTGTTGCCAAGGCCCACCACCAGAATGATCCCCTTGTCCGGCAGCATGTTGGAAATCTGCCGGGCAATGGCGGCCAGCTCTTCCTCGGTGATTTCCTCTCCCTTTTCAAAAGGTGGAGTGGTCACGGTTACATAATCCCCCACCGGTTTGCCCACGGTGCGGGCCGCCGCCTCTTGGGTGATGCGCACTGTATGAAAGGACAGTGATCCAAAGCTTTCTTCCTGCTGCTCCAACCCCGGAAGCGGCGGTGCCTGTGCCGCCAGTTCGGCAGCCAGATCTGTGCGGAAAGACATAAATTTTTCCCCTTTTTGCGTATTGTTCCGGCAGGCAGACCTTTGCAGCGAAGCCGCTCCAAAGCCTGTTGAGCCCCACCTTTGGGGGTCCGGCCGGGTGAACTTTTGCAGTAATAGTATGGGCAAAAATTCCCTTCCCATTCCGGCGAAGCCTTCCTTTCCGGGCAACAGAAAGGGACGCCGGCTGTTCGGCGTCCCACAAAAGCAATATAATTACGAAAAATCAGCCCGGAAAGAGCAGTTCCCGGCAGAGCCGGCTCTTTATTCCAGAAAGTCCTTAAGCTTTTTGCTGCGGCTGGGATGGCGGAGTTTGCGCAGGGCCTTGGCCTCGATCTGCCGGATTCTTTCCCGGGTGACCGAGAACTCCTTGCCCACTTCCTCCAGAGTGCGGCTGCGGCCGTCCTCCAGACCAAAGCGCAGGCGCAGGACCTTTTCCTCCCGCTCGGTCAGGGTGGAAAGCACCTCCCCCAGCTGCTCCCGCAGCAGGGTGTGGCTGGCGGCTTCGGCGGGAGCGGGGGCGTCCTCGTCGGGGATAAAATTTCCCAAGTGGGAATCCTCCTCCTCGCCAATGGGGGTTTCCAGAGAGACCGGCTCCTGAGAAATCCGCATGATTTCCCGCACCTTATCCACCGGCATATCCAGTTCGGAGGCAATTTCCTCGGCGGTGGGCTCGTGACCGTTTTTGTGCAGCAGCTGGCTGCTTACTTTTTTTACTTTGTTGATGGTCTCCACCATATGCACGGGAATGCGGATGGTGCGAGCCTGATCGGCGATGGCGCGGGTGATGGCCTGACGAATCCACCAGGTGGCATAGGTGGAAAATTTAAA
>CALCSA010000219.1 GCA_937894185.1 uncultured Clostridia bacterium
TGATGAAGGCGGTGGATCTGGTGATGGCGGCCAATGTGGTGGCCTGCGACGTGATGGAGCTGGCGCCCGGGCTGGATACCTCCGGGGTTTCCACCGCCACCGCCTGCAAGGTGGTGCGGGAAATGCTTCTGCTGCTGGGCTCCAAGGGCTAAGGCCCATCCTTCCAGCTTGGCGGATTCTTTCGCCGGGGAACAGGCGGTTCTTCAGCACGGGATCCAAAAACGGTCTGCTCAACCGATGGTTCTTAATATCCCTGACTCCTTTTGGGGCAGGGATTTCCAACATCCGGCGTCACATTTAAGGGACGCCGCCCAACCAATACTTATGAAATAAGGGGGGATTTCTATGAAGCTGCTGGCCATTGACGGCAACAGCATTCTCAACCGGGCCTTTTACGGCATCAAGCTTTTGACCACCCGGGAGGGAGAGCCCACCAACGGCATCTACGGCTTTTTGACCATCCTGCTGCGGCTGCTGGAGGACATCGCGCCCGACGGAGTGGCGGTCTGCTTTGACCTGCGGGCTCCCACCTTCCGGCATTTAAAATATGAGGGCTACAAGGCCCAGCGCAAGGGAATGCCCGATGATCTGGCCCGGCAGGTGGAGCCGCTCAAAGAGCTGCTGGCCGCCTTGGGTTTTGCGCTGGTGGAGCAGGAGGGCTTTGAGGCAGATGATCTGCTGGGCACCCTTTCCAAAGCCTGCGAACAATCGGAGGACACCTGTGTCATCGCCACCGGGGATCGGGACTCCTTTCAGCTGGTGAGCCAAAACACCACGGTGCGTCTTGCCTACACCAAAGGAGGAAGACCCGTCGCCGAAATGGTGGACGAGGATTATATCTGGGAAAAATATGAACTGACGCCCTCTCAGCTCATCGATCTCAAGGCCCTGATGGGGGACAGCTCCGACAATGTGCCGGGGGTTCCCGGGGTGGGAGAAAAAACCGCCCTTGCCCTGATGCGGGAGGCCGGAAGTCTGGACAGGATTTACGATGACATCGATGGGTTAAGCAGCGTTAAGATAGGAGCGAAAAACAAGCTGCGGGAGGGCCGGGAGGCGGCCTTTCTCAGCCGGGAGCTGGTGACCATCCACTGTCAGGCTCCCATCGACACCCACCTGCCCAACTATACGATTAAACCACCGGACCAGCAGAAAAGCTGGGAGCTGATGAGCCGGCTGGAGCTGTTTTCTCTGGTGGAAAAGTTTGGGATCGAAAGGGGCACGGCTCCCAAGGAGGTAGAATCCCAGCGGCAGGAGCCGGTGAAGATTAGCTTCAACACCCTGCCGGAGGGCCTTCTGGAAGGCAAGGAGCCGGTGGATATCCTCTTTGACATCTACGAGAATCAAATCATCGCCTTCTGCCTCATCACCAAAGAGGCCCTGTACTTATGGGATCAAGAGGTGGAGGAGACGGCCAAAAAGCTGTTGGCCTCCCCGCTGCCCAAGCGGACCAACCGCCTCAAGGAGCTGTACCATGCGGGGCTGACGGGGGGCTTTGAGGTAAACGGCATCGTCTTTGACGCGGAAATCGCGGGCTATATCCTCGACCCCCAAAGCAACGACTACAGCATCTCCCGTCTGGCTGCCGTCTATGGCACTCCGGCGGTGGAATTGGCGGGGTTCTTCGGAACCAGCGGCCCCCTGCTGGAAGAATGCGCTCTCTACACGCCCTTGGCCGATGTGCTGGAGGAAAAAATCTCCCAAAACGGGCAGTACAAGCTGCTGCATCAGGTGGAGCTGCCCCTTTGCCGGGTGCTGGCGGAAATGGAACATACCGGCATCGGCATCGATGTGGAGGGCCTGACAGCCTACGGCGAAAAGCTGGACGCCGAAATTGAAACCTACAGCAGCAACGTCTTTGAACAGGCGGGGGAGACCTTCAACCTTAATTCCCCCAAGCAGCTGGGGGCGATTTTGTTCGAAAAACTGGGGCTTCCCACCGGCAAAAAGACCAAGACCGGCTATTCCACCAGCGCCGACGTGCTGGAAAATCTGAAAGGCAAGCACCCCATCATCGAGGATATCCTGGAGTACCGCAAGGTGCAGAAGCTCAAATCCACCTATGTGGACGGGCTTCTCAAGGAGGTGGGGGAGGACGGGCGGATTCACACCAGCTTTCAGCAGACCTTAACCCGCACCGGGCGGATTTCTTCCACCGAGCCCAACATGCAGAACATCCCCATCCGCACGGCTTTGGGCAGCGAGCTGCGCCGCTTCTTTGTGGCGGGGTCCGATACCCTGCTGCTGGATGCCGACTACTCCCAGATCGAACTGCGGGTGCTGGCTCACATCGCAAGGGATCAGAATATGATCGAGGCCTTCCAAAACGATGAGGACATTCACACCCGGACGGCTTCTCAGGTGTTTAACCTGCCGCCGCTTCTGGTAACTCCCGGAATGCGCAGCCGGGCCAAGGCGGTCAACTTTGGCATTGTGTACGGCATCGGGGCCTACTCCCTCAGTCAGGATATTGGTGTAAGCGTAGGGGAGGCCAAGGCCTATATTGACGGTTACCTCAAGAACTTTTCCGGCGTCCGGGCGTATATGGAGGAGACGGTGGAGTTTGCCACCGACCACGGCTATGTCCAGACCTTGATGGGCCGCCGCCGGTATCTTCCCGAGCTTGCCAGCTCCAACCGGGTGATGCGGGAGTTTGGCAAGCGGGTGGCCCTCAACACCCCCATTCAGGGAGCCGCCGCCGACATCATCAAGGTGGCCATGGTGCGGGTGTTCCACCGCCTGCAGCAGGAGGGGCTGAAGGCCCGGCTGATTTTGCAGGTACACGACGAACTGATTGTGGAGTGCCCCGAGAACGAAGCCGCCGCCGCTTCCCGGATTTTGCGGGAGGAGATGGAGGGAGCCATGGAGCTTTTGGTTCCTCTGCGGGCCGACGTAGGCGTCGGACACAACTGGCTGGAAGCCAAATAGATTTTCACCTCATCCAAGGCGGGCAAATTGCCCGCCTTTTGGCGTTTTCTCCTTTAAAACACTAGGCTCCAAGGTGTAAAGAAAAGAAGCTTTACACCTTGGAGCCCGCACTTTTATAAGGTTTTTTAATACCATACTATAAAAGTAGGAAATTATAACAGCTGCTTGACAAATCTATTATTCTGGAATACTATATACCTAACAGGGGTATAGTAATTACAGGAAAGGAGTGCCTCTTGTGGACACAAACAAACCCAACTGCTGTGCCGGGGAAGAAAGCTTCCGGGTAACCGAGCGGGACGAAAAGCTCAAGAAGAATCTGCTCTCCCGCCTTAGACGGGTGGAAGGGCAGGTGCGGGGCATCTGCGGCATGATCGAAAAGGATGCCTACTGCGACGACGTGATTCACCAGATTTCCGCTGCCGGCTCGGCGTTGGACAGTGTGAGCAAGCTGGTGCTGGAATACCACATACGCCGCTGTCTGGTGGACAAAATACGGGCAGGGCAGGACGAAATTGTAGATGAGCTGATTACCACCATAGGCAAGCTGCTGTAGCTTAGCCTATTTGGCACAAGGAGAAAACGCCATGGAAAAAACTTACACCATCACCGGCATGACCTGCGCCGCCTGCGCCCGCCGTGTGGAAAAAACCGCCGCCAAGCAGGAGGGAGTCACATCGGCCGCCCTCAACTACGCGGCGGAAAAACTGGTGCTAAAGGCCGGGGAGGGCTTTTCTGAGGAGGCCCTCATTGCCGCCATCGAAAAGGCGGGCTACGGTGTGGAAAAACCGGGAACCCGGCAGGCTCACATCCCCATTGAGGGGATGACCTGCGCCGCCTGCGCCTCCCGTATTGAAAAGCAGCTGGCTAAACTGCCCGGCGTGGAGCAGGCCAGCGTCAACTACGCCGCCGAGAGGGCGGAGGTCAAGTTCGACCCCGCTTTGGTGCGGCTTTCCGA
>CALCSA010000220.1 GCA_937894185.1 uncultured Clostridia bacterium
AAAAGCCTCCTGATTGGGGACACGAATCACCTCGTCATACACCGATGTGTTCAGCACCTGAGGTACAAATCCAGCTCCGATCCCTTGAATCTGGTGAGGACCTGCCTTGCCTTCGGATAGAATCGGTGAGGCGTCAGGCTCCACCGCCACCACTTTGATGTTAGGGTTCTTAGATTTTAAAAATTCCCCCGCTCCGGTCAGGGTACCGCCGGTTCCCACTCCGGCCACCAGAATATCCACCTTGCCGTCGGTATCCTCCCAAATTTCCGGGCCTGTGGTCCTTCTGTGAACCTCCGGGTTGGCGGGATTGACAAACTGGCCGGGGATAAACGAGTAAGGAATCTCTTTGGCCAGCTCTTCGGCTCTGGCAATGGCGCCAGACATCCCCTTGGAGCCTTCGGTGAGGACCAGCTCGGCTCCGTACGCCTTGAGGAGATTCCGGCGCTCCACGCTCATGGTTTCCGGCATGGTGAGGATGATGCGATAGCCACGGGTTGCGGCGACCGATGCAAGGCCGATTCCGGTGTTGCCGCTGGTGGGTTCAATGATCACCGATTCCGAAGTAAGAAGCCCCTTGGCTTCGGCATCTTCAATCATGGCTTTGGCGACCCGGTCCTTTATACTTCCCGCCGGATTATAGTATTCCAGCTTAGCCACCACAGATGCCTTGAGCCCGTACTTTTTTTCGTAGTTGGAAAGCTCCAGCAGCGGTGTTTTTCCAATGAGGTCGGTCAAGCTCTTATAAATGTTTGCCATATCGTTCCCCCCTGCATCATTAATATTCCGTATTCATATATGATTGATATGAATATCATACTGTAGCGTTCCGGGAATGTCAATACGGTTTCTATTGTTTTTATAAGATGATCTTGCGGGGGCTAGCCCCTTTAGAAAACACCTCCCGTCGCAATGAAGTCCTGCAACGGGAGGCCTGTGTTTTCGCGATTATTTAATTTCGTAAACCCAACCAAAGGGGTCAGGCAGGGCCCCGGTCTGAATGCCGGTAATGTTGTCGTACAGCTTTTGAGACAGCGCGCCGATCTTGCCGTCGTTAATGCGCATGACCTTGTCGCCCCACTTCAACTCGCCCACGGGGGAGATGACGGCGGCGGTGCCGCAACCAAACACTTCCTGCAGCTTTCCAGAATCGTAGGCGTCGGCAATTTCCTGAATGGGAATCTTCCGCTCCTCCACGGGAATATTCCAGGAATGGAGCAGCTCCAGCACCGATTTGCGGGTGATGCCGGCCAGAATGGTTCCGCTGGATAAATCGGGAGTGACCACCTTGCCATCGATAACAAAGACAATGTTCATGGCGCCTACTTCGTCCACATACTTGCGGCTGACACCGTCCAGCCACAGAACCTGAGCATACCCCTGCCCGTTGGCCTCCACCTGAGCCTTGAGAGATGCGGCGTAGTTTCCGGCACACTTGGTAAAGCCGGTCCCACCCTGAACCGATCGGGCATATTCATTTTCCACGTAAATCTTAACGGGAGACAGGCCGCCGGCGTAGTAGGAGCCCACCGGGGACAGAATGGTGATGAATTGATAGGTGCTGGAGGGGTGAACCCCCAGAAATACATCGGTGGAAATGATAAAGGGGCGAATGTACAGGGAAGTTCCCGGCTCTGTGGGGGCCCAGTCGGCATCTACTTTTACCAGTTCGGCAATGGCCTTGACAAAAAAGTCCTCATCCACCGGGGGAATGCAAAGCCGTTCCCCGGAGATGCTGATTCTCTTCATATTTTCATTGGGGCGAAACATCGCCAGTTTATCCCCGGAGCGGTAAGCCTTCATTCCCTCAAAAATAAGCTGACCGTAATGGAGGCTGGTGGTAGCAGGGTCCAGAGAAAGTGGCCCGTAAGGTACAATGCGGGCATCGTGCCACCCCTTGCCCTCGGTATAATCAATCAGCAGCATGTGATCGGTAAAATATCTACCAAACCCCAAGGGGCCTTGGGGTTTCTGCTTTGGTGTTTGAGTGCGGGTAATTTGCAGTCCTTCCATGTTATTCTCTCCTTAAATGCGGTTTGCTCTTGTAGCAATCGCAATAGCTATTGACCTATTCTACCACCAACTGGACATTTATGCAAGATTCACCTTTGAGGCCTGCTTTTTTGTTACAAAGGCTTTACCATTGCCCTGCAGACGCAAAAAAGCCCCGCCTTAGATGGGGCGGCATAGGGAAGTTTCTACTTCTTTAGGATTGGCACAGGATATTTCGTATCCTGTGCCTTTTCCGTTGTCACGGCATCAGGCCGATAAAGTTATAGTAAATATCAATCTGCTGTGTGGCATCCTTGCCACGATAAACACTGCGCTCATGGA
>CALCSA010000221.1 GCA_937894185.1 uncultured Clostridia bacterium
GGGTCTCCCCCTTTGATTCTTCGGGTCGGCGGCACACCTCCTTTGCATCGGTAGAGGTCATGCCGAATATTGACGAGGACACCAGCGTACAGATTGCCGAAAGCGACATCAAAATGGATGTGTTTCGTGCCAGCGGCGCAGGGGGCCAGCACGTCAACAAAACCTCCTCGGCGGTGCGGCTCACCCACCTGCCCACCGGCATTGTGGTGGCCTGCCAAAACGAGAGAAGCCAGCACCAGAACCGGGAGGTCTGCATGAAGATGCTCCGGGCAAAGCTTGCGGAAATCAAGCAGCGGGAGCATCTGGAAAAGATTGAGGACATCAAGGGAGAACAGAAGGAAATCGGCTGGGGCAGCCAGATTCGCTCCTATATCTTCATGCCCTACACCTTGGCAAAGGACCACCGCACCGGCTTTGAAGTGGGAAACATCAGCGCGGTGATGGACGGTGAGCTGGACGGCTTTATCAATGCCTTTCTTAGTGCCGAGAGCTCCAAGGAGCAATGATCTGCTCCACCTTGGAAGGAGGGTGCCTTGATGTCTGAGCCAAAGCGTGATTGTGCCTGCCATAACAAACAATGTGCCCGCAACGGAGACTGTCAGGCCTGCCGGGCTTATCACCACAGCAGGGGCAGCCTGACCCGCTGCGAGCAAATTAGCAGAAAAGCCAAACCAAAGCCTGCCTCCTGATGATTGGATGCATTGGGCGGCACGCCCTTTAGACCGGTTTCCCCTTGGGCTTCCGGTCTTTTGCTTGTTGCCCCCAGACTGCCCATCTCCTGTTCTTTTTGTCTGTTCTTTTTCCGGCGGCGGAGTTTCCCCCCGGCTGACATAAATTATTTACAATTTATGCACACTCCCTCCCCTTTTCCCCCCTGCTTTTCTAGTATACTATTGTGCGTAAAGCTATTACTGACGCAATCAAACAGGCGGTGTCTTATGTCCAATTATGTTGGGGTTCGTTGCCCCGTTTGCCACAAAAAATTTACTCATTCCGATGACATTGTCGTCTGCCCCGACTGCGGCGCGCCCCATCACCGGGAATGCTATGCCCAACTGGGAGAATGCGCTTTTGCCGCCGACCACATCAGCGGCAAAGAGTGGCGCCCCCCCGAGGTGGAAGGACCTGCCTTTGGCGGTGATCCGTCCGGCGGCTCTCAGGAGCCAAAGGTGCGGCAATGTCCCCGGTGCGGTTCGGCCAACTCGGAGGATGCGATCTTCTGCCAGGTCTGTGGAACGGCCCTGAATGCAAAGGCAGAGCAGGAGCCTTCCAGCTTCTATCTCATGATGCAGGCCCATCCCTTTGGAGGAGTTCGGGGGGATGAAACCATTGCCAACATCCCAGTCCGGGACATGGCGCAATACATCGGCCCCAACTCCGCCTATTACCTGCCCCGTTTTCTGGCCTTTGACAAAGCGGGACGGCATATCATACCCAATCTTTCGGCGTTTTTCTTTTCCTTTTACTACTGCTTCTACCGCAAGATGTACGCGGTGGGTGCCGTGTTGTTGACAGTCTATCTCATGAGCATCACCCCCCTGTTTTTGGTGGCCCGGGAAGTGGGGCTGGAATCCATGCTGGCTTTGGTCTATGGTTCCGCCAGTCAGGTTTACGGGCCTCAGGTGGGGCTGTACCTCAACATCTTCAACGTGTTGGGCGCTGTCAACACCGTGCTGCGCATCGGCTTCTTTTTGTTGGCCAACCATCTCTACTACAACCATGTCATCGATAAAATGCAGGCGCTGGCCCAGCAGCCCGAGGGAGAGTACCAGCAGCTGCTTAAAACAGCCGGCGGCGTCAACCAAAAAGGCGCCATGGTGCTGGTGGGCACCCTCTTCTTCCTGATGTGCTTTGTCTTTGCCTTGATGATGGTATAAATCCAGACAGGCTGTGGCCATTTACTTGTCTTTTCGCATCACAATACCGGAAGGAATAGACCCATGATGAAAATTAGAAAAGCGGTGATCCCTGCTGCCGGGCTTGGAACGCGAGTGCTTCCCGCCTCCAAATCCATGCCCAAAGAAATGCTGCCCATTGTGGATAAGCCTGCCATCCAGCATATTGTGGAGGAAGCGGTCCGCTCCGGCATCGAAGAAATACTGATTATCACCAGCCGGGGCAAGACCACGGTGGAGGACCACTTTGACCGCGCTCCCGAGCTGGAGGAACGGTTGCTTCTGGCAGGAAAGCAGCGGGAATACGATGCCATGCTGGACATCGCCAATCTAGCCAGCATCCATTATCTGCGGCAACAGCAGCCTTTGGGACTGGGCCATGCCGTGTGGTGCGCCCGAACCTTTGTGGGGAACGAGCCCTTTGCCGTTCTGTACGGCGACGACGTTATTGTCGGGGAAAATCCCGCCTGCGCGCAGCTTTGCGCCGCCTACGAGGAATATGGACTGGGTGTGGCGGGCATCAAGCCGGTTTCCCCTCAGGCCATTCACAAGTACTCCTCCCTTGGGGTGGAGCACATGGTGGGCAACCGCTACAAAATCCACGACATGATTGAAAAGCCCCCGCCGGGACAGGAGCTGAGCCTTTACTCCATTCTGGGCCGCTGTGTGCTGCCTCCCAAAATCTTTGGCATTCTGGAAACTCTGCCAAAAGGTGCAGGTGGAGAAATTCAGCTCACCGATGCCATGCGGATTCTCACCCACGACGAAGGGATGATCGGAGTGGAATACGAGGGCACCCGGTACGATATGGGTTCCAAGCTGGGATACATGCAGGCCAACGTGGAAATGGCCGCCGTTCACCCGGAAATCGGCCCGGAATTTATCGCCTACCTCAAAGAGTTTACCAAAGACCTGTAAGCATCCCAATTGCGTTTAACGGTGAAACAGTCTTCGGTTGACCTCGGAGACTGTTTTTGCGTCATCGGACCGGCAAGTGCAGAAAGCGAACACACAGCCAAGCCGGTCAAATTCCCGAAACAACTTGACTTTACACGGCTTGGCTGTTATAATTGCAATGTTCTGCCAAAAGGCGGACAAATCTTCTTGCTCTTTGTTTGACAGAGAGCCATATGTCCAAAAGGAGGTGCACAAGTATGGCAAATATTTCCATGAGGTACGAAACCATCCTTGTTCTTCACCCCAGCCTGGGAGAGGAAGCCGTTAAAGCTTTGATTGAGAAGTTTACTTCTCTCATCAAAGAGCACGGCACTCTTGAAAAGGTTGAGGAGTGGGGCAAGCGACGTCTGGCCTATCCCATTCAGGATGAGCTGGAAGGCTATTATGTTCTCATGCATTTTGAGAGCGCGCCGGATTTCCCCGCAGAACTGAACCGGATCTATAAGATTACCGACGGTGTTCTGCGCACATTGGTAGTCCGCAACGAGTATGAAGTTCCGAAGCCCGCCGAGCAGGATACCCCCGCTCAGGAAGCCGCTCCCGCCGTGGAAGCTCCTGCAGTGGAAACCCCCGCGGTAGAAGTTCCCGCAGTGGAAGCCCCCGCTCAGGCTGCTCCCCAGCAGGAATAAGGGGGGAATGGGATGTTCAACAAGGCAATACTCATCGGCAGACTGGTAGCCGATCCGGAATTGCGCACCACCCCCGGTGGGATTTCGGTTTGTAGCTTTCGCATTGCGGTAGACCGCCCTTACACTCCCCGGGACGGCTCGGAAAAAGTAGCGGATTTTATCGACATCGTTGCCTGGCGCGAGCGGGCCGAGTTCGTAAGCCGGTACTTTTCCAAGGGCAAGCCCATTTTGGTGGAGGGTTCTATCCAAACCCGAAGCTACGTCGATAAAAACGATCAAAAGCGCACCGCTGTTGAAGTAGTGGCCGACAATCTCCGCTTTATAGAAAGCAAAGGTGCTTCCAATCAAGCGGCTTCTCGACCCCTTCCTTCCGACATGGATGTTCCTTCCAGAGGCGGTGTCACCTCCCCCTCCCCCGCTTACTCCAGCGGTAATACCGAGGATTTTGCGGAAATTGAGGATGATGGAGATCTTCCCTTCTAACAAGTATTATTACGGATTTACCTTTACGCCAAAGGAGGTTTCGAGCTATGGCTGAAAGACCTGAACGGTCTGAAAGACCCGATCGCGGTGGCCGTGGCGGCCGCAGAGGCCGCAAGAAGGTATGTGCCTTCTGTGTTGACCGCGTCTATCACATCGATTATAAAGATGTGCCCCGGCTTCGCCGCTATCTGAGCGAGCGGGCCAAGATTATTCCCCGGCGCGTCACCGGTACCTGTGCTCATCATCAGCGCCAGCTGATGGTAGCTGTCAAGCGCGCTCGCCATTTGGCCTTCCTTCCCTATGTCAGCGAATAAGGAATTTTAGGTTATTTTGGCAATTACCTCTTGACTTTGTACTATTGATACGATATAATATCCAAGTGCCTGTACGAGAGATCGTCAGGCCTCTGGAGAAGTCGCCTAGCTTGGCCGAGGGCGCACGACTGGAAATCGTGTAGGGGTTAATCGCTCCTCGAGGGTTCAAATCCCTCCTTCTCC
>CALCSA010000222.1 GCA_937894185.1 uncultured Clostridia bacterium
GACGGTGCTTCAGCAGCTTTCCAGCCTTGCCTATTGCTCCCAGAAGGGGCTGTCCGACCGGTTTGACTCCACCGTTGGCTCTGCCAGTGTGCTGATGCCCTATGGAGGAGCCCAGCGGCGGACTCCCGCACAGGTGATGGCGGCCAAGCTGCCGGTGGATGTGGGCAGCCACACCAAGGCCTGTACTCTGATGGGCTGGGCCTATGACCCCAACACCGCCCTGCGCAGTCCCTACCACGCCGGATGCTACGCCGTGGTGGAGTCGGTGGCCAAGGTCATCGCAGCGGGGGGAAGCCGGAGCAAAACATGGCTCACCTTTCAGGAATATTTTGAGAAGCTGGGCACCGATCCGGAAAAGTGGGGCAAGCCTGCCGCTGCCCTGCTGGGCGCTTTGGAAGCGCAGATGCAGCTTCAGCTGGCGGCTATCGGCGGCAAGGACAGCATGTCCGGCAGCTTTGAGGACATTGACGTCCCCCCCACACTGGTGAGTCTGGCTCTTTCCATGGGGCAGGCGGACAAGGTGATCTCCCCCGAGTTTAAGCACACCGACAGCTATGTTTATTTGCTCTCCCCCTGTATGACTGCCGAGGGGCTTCCCGACTTTGACGATATCCGCTTTATTTTTGATATGGTGGAGCAGCTGGTGGCGGGCAAGCGGGCCATTGCCAGCTGGGCGGTGGGACCCGGCGGCACCGCCGAGGGCATCTGCAAGATGGCCTTTGGCAACCGGATCGGCTTTGCGGCGGAAAAGCCCCTTTTCTGGAAGTATCAGCCCGGAGCCTTTATTCTGGAGGCCAGGGAGCCCTTTTTGGAACTGGATAAGTTTCTTCTGGGCCGCACCCTGCCCCATTACCGTTTGGAGCTTCCCGGTGGAGAGGTCATTGATCTGGAGGAGGTTCAGCAGGCTTGGGAGGGAACCCTCCAGCCGGTTTATCCCTATCTGGCCCCGGCGCAGGGCCCTGCCGAAGCCTTTGAGTGGAAGCGGGAAATGCTGGGCTTCCCCTCCATTCGCATTCACCCCACCGCTCCCCGGGTGGCCATTCCCGTCTTCCCCGGCACCAACTGCGAGTATGACACCGCCGCCGCCTTTGAACGGGCGGGAGCCAACCCGGAGATATTCGTTCTGCGCAATCTGACGGGACAGGCTGTGGCCGATTCGGTGAGGGCCTTTTCCGAGCTTATCTCCCGCAGTCAGATCATCGCTATTCCCGGCGGATTTTCCGGCGGCGACGAGCCTGACGGCTCGGGCAAATTCATCACCGCCTTTTTGCGCAATCCCCGGATTCGGCAGGGAATCGAAACCCTGCTTCACAACCGGGACGGCCTGATGCTGGGCATTTGCAACGGGTTTCAGGCCCTTTGCAAGCTGGGCCTTGTCCCCTACGGGGAGTACCGGCAGGCAGGCCCCGATTCCCCCACCCTGACCTTTAACCAGATTGGCCGCCATCAGAGCATCATGGCCCGCACCCGCATTGCCTCCAACAAATCCCCTTGGCTGGCGGGAACCTCTGTAGGCAGTGTCTGGCTGGCCCCCATTTCCAACGGGGAGGGACGGTTTATCGCCACCGAGGAAACCATCCGGGAGATGGCGGCCCAAGGGCAGATTGCCACCCAATACGCAGACGCCGGCGGCAACCCCTCCATGGATTTGGAGCACAACCCCAGCGGTTCCCTTTACGCCGTTGAGGGCATCACCTCCCCCGATGGGCGGGTGTTTGGCAAAATGGCTCACTTGGAGCGCTGGAGCGAGGATATCTACCGCAACATTCCCGACTGCGAATATCTGGATATTTTCCGCTGTGCGGTGAATTACTATAACATCTAGGGTTGAAAGACCGCTACAGCCTTTTGAAAGGAGTGAGGGGGAAGGGTCCGGCGCCGGATTCTTCCCCCTTTGAATCGCTTATGGATACTTGGACACAGGTGGAAGTGTTTACCACCACACAGGGCATCGAACCCCTTACCGCCGCTTTGATGGATCTGGGGATTTCCGGCTGTTCCATTCAGGATGCCACCGACTTCGAGGAGTTTCTGGAGGGCAAACAGGGCCGCTGGGACTATATCGACGAAAACCTTCTGTCCCTGCGCAGCCGGGAAAGTTCCGTCACCTTTTATCTGGCGGACAACCAGCAGGGCAGGGAGCAGATGGCACAGGTCAAGGAAGCCCTTGCCCGCCTCAAGACTTTGGACGCGGATCAGGTTTGGGGCCGATTGGAGATGTCCACCGCTCCCGTGCGGGAGGAGGATTGGGCCAACAACTGGAAGAATTACTGGTCCCCCGACCGGATCGGGGAGCGGCTGGTGGTCTGCCCCACCTGGGAAAGCTGGGAGAAGTCCCCCGGGGATGTGGTGCTCCGTCTGGACCCGGGCATGGCCTTTGGCAGCGGCACCCACCACTCCACCCGGATGTGTCTGGAGCTGCTGCAGGAGGAAATTAAGGGCGGGGAAACCGTTCTGGATCTGGGCTGCGGAAGCGGCATTCTGTCGGTGGCCGCTCTGCTGCTGGGAGCACCCAGCGCACGGGGCACTGATATTGAGGAAGTCGCCGTTCAAGTTGCAGGGGAAAACGCCGTCCTCAACGGGGTGGGCGATCTGGCCCAATATTCCGTGGGGAATCTGGCGCAGGGAATCACCGGCACCTATGACATTGTATGTGCCAACATTGTGGCCGACATCATCCTGCGGTTGATTCCCGATCTGCCCCGGCTGTTAAATCCCGGCGGCGTGGTGATCACCTCCGGCATTATCGATGCCCGCTCCCCGGAAGTGGAGGAGGCTCTGGCCGCCGCAGGCTTTACCC
>CALCSA010000223.1 GCA_937894185.1 uncultured Clostridia bacterium
TCAGCTTGGTCAAAGCCACCTTGGTTTCGGCGGTGGTTTCCCCCAGAAGAGAGGCGATTTCCTGCACGGTGCGCATTTGCTTCTGGATGACCTGGTCGGTGATTTCTATGGTCTTGCGGCTCAGTTCTTCCTGAGAGTTATGGGCCTTTTCCTCTTCGGTAATGTCCCGCAGAATGCCAATCAGCAGGCCGGAAGCAGAGTCCCGCACAATGGTAATGGTGATATACCGGTCGTATTCCGCCAGATACTGATGCTTTTCCAGCAGGGTTTTTTTGCTGAACTGTACATCGAGGAAGGGGGTGGGGTCCAGAACGCAGACCAGCTGCCGGTTCAGGACATCCTGCCGGTGCTTGATGTTTAGCAGGCGGCAGGCGGAGGGGTTGATCTGCTGAATTTCGGTGAGCTCGTTGACCACGATGATGCCGTTGGGGGTGTTGTTGATGATGCTGTCGGAAAAAGACTGGGCCTTTTCCATCAGGTAGGGCAGGCACATCTCGATTTCCGCCTTGCCGGTGAGAATAGCCACCGCCTTGTCCCGGCAGGTATCGTAGCCGCAGGTTCCGCAGTTGAGCTCGTGTTCCGGCAGGGTTTTGCCCATCTTGCGCAGCACTTCTTCAATGGCCTTGTTGCCCGGTCTGGGCAGGAAGGAGGGGAGGGGCGGCATTTCCTTGTGGAGCTTTTCCGCCCCCGGGTCGAAGACTTGAAAGTCCTTGGGCCCGGCAACCCGGCTGATGCGGGAGGTGTGATGCATGACGGTGCGGGTGTGCATGGCAGGCCCCCCCACACAGCCGCCCCGGCAGGCGGACATCTCAATAAAGCAGTGGGTAAGCCGCCCCTGAATCACTTCCCCCAAGGCTTCGATACACTGGGTGGTTCCGTCCACCACCATATAGCTGTAATCCTTGCGGTTGCACTCCATGGTGCGCAGAATCCCCCCGGAAATGGGGAACAGGCGGGCGGTTCCACTGACCTGCTCCGGGTCGACGGGGATGGCAAGGCCTTCTTCTTCCAGCCAGCCGCTTAACTCCTCAAAGGTGAGGACGCAATCCACCGGGCCGGGATACTGCTCCGCCTCGGCTTTTTTGGAGACACAGGGGCCGATAAAGACGGTTTTGGCTCCGGGATGCCGCTCCTTGAGGTCGGAGCAGTGGGCCATCATGGGGGATGCCACCTTGGCCAGATAGGGCAGGGCCGCAGGGTAGTGCTTTTGAATCAGGGTGTTGACGCTGTGGCAGCAGGAGGAGATGATAACGTCCAGCTCCCCTTGCTCCACCATTTCGTCGTAGCGGCGCTTGACCATGGTGGCGCCAAGAGCGGTTTCTTCCGCCCCGGCAAAGCCCAACTTCCGCAGGGTCTGGTCGATGGAGCGGATGCTGGCTCCCTCGTAGTTGGCCAATACCGACGGCGCAAGGCTGACCCACACCTCCCCGGCGGCCAAAAGCTCCTTGGCCTGCTGTAAATCGGATCGAATACTTTTGGCGTTTTGGGGGCAGGTGATAAAGCATTCGCCGCATAGAATACAGTCGCTCTGGACAATCTGAGCCTGACCATCAGAAAATCGAATGGCTTTGACCGGGCAGTGGCGGATGCACTTGTGGCAGTTTTTACAGTTGGCCTTTTTGAGTTTAAAGTATTCGGTCACGCGCTTACACCTCCCTGTATCGTGGCGGAATGGGGGCTTGCCTGTTGTTGGCTGAGCATTTGTCTGGTAGCCAAGGCCAAAGAGGCGGCGATGTCCTCATCCTGAACAATAATGCCCTGCGGAGCCGTCAGATGGGCGGTGGAAAAGTTCCAGACAATTCGCACTCCGCCTGTGACCAGCAGATCGCAGACCGGCTGGGCCTGCTCTTTGGGCACGGTGATGATGCCCACCGTTGCCTGCAATTGTTGGCAAACCGGGACCAGCTTGTGCATCCCCTGCACCTGATGCCCCGCAAACCAGCTTCCCACCAGAGCTTGGTTGCTGTCGAACACCGCCTTGACGGCAAAGCCGTAATCGGCAAGGCTTGAATGGGCTGTCAGGGCACGGCCCAGATTTCCCAGCCCGACCAGCACGGCGGAATACTCTTCCCCTCCGCTGAGATAGGCGGTGAGATGCCCGGTGAGCCAGTGGATGTCGTATCCAACCCGGGGACGGCCTTTGGAGCCTACGGCAGCCAAATCCTTGCGCACCTGTACCGGGTTCAGGCCAAGGCTCTTTGCAATTTCTGTGGAGGAAATGTTCCGGGCGTCCTCCGGCAGGGAGCGCAGAAAGCTGACGTAAAGCGGCAGGCGCTGCAAGGTGCAGTTGGAAACGTGGTGTTGCGGGAGCATAGCGTTCCTCCTCGGACATGCCCGGGGCCGCCGCTTTTTGGGCGACGGCCCGGTTGATTTGATAGGGCTCTGTTCTATTTTGACAGGGGGGTGAGGTCTGTCGGCAAGCCCTAGGCGATGTTGACTTTGGTTCCGTTATACGTGCAGGTCAGCAGCTGCTCCATCTGTTCCGGCGTAATGGGTCTGGGGTTGGAGCCGGTGCAGGCGTCCTCCACGGCAAGCTTTGCAATGGTGGACAGCTTTGCTTTAAACTCATCCTCTTGAATGCCGAACTCTTTCAGGGTCGCGGGAATCTTCATGGATTTGTTCAGGGATTCGATCTTGGCGCAGAGCTGATCCACCAGAGACTCCTCGCTGCCTTCCATGCCCAGTGCCCGGGCAATGTCGGCGTAGCGGTTGGCGGCCTTCACCGCGTTATAGCGGATGACAAAGGGCAGGTAGATGGCGTTGGCGCAGCCGTGGGGAATGTGTCCGGTGTAGAAGGCGGCGCCGGTTTTGTGGGCCATGGAGTGGGTGATGCCCAGCAGGGCGTTGGAAAGGGCCATCCCCGCCAGACACTGGGCGTAGTGCATCTGTTCCCGGGCGCTTTTATCTCCGTTGTAGGAAGCGGGCAGGTACTCGACTACCATCTGAATGGCTTTGAGGGCCAAGGGGTCGGTAAAGACGGAACAGCCGGTGGAAACATAGGCTTCGATGGCGTGGGTCAGAGCGTCCACGCCGGTGTGAGCGGTGAGGGTCTGGGGCATGGTCTCGGCGATGCTGGGGTCCAGAATGGCCACGTCGGGGGT
>CALCSA010000224.1 GCA_937894185.1 uncultured Clostridia bacterium
GCAACCAAAAGGGCCGCATCCGTTAAGATGCGACCCTGAGTCTTTTTAGAGGCCGGAGCCTCTTAGGCAAGGTAGCTTGCTTTAAACTCGTTGATGGCTTTGAGGAGTTGCTCCTCCAACTGGGGAGAAAGGTCCTTGGTCTCCCGGATTTCATCCACCAGACCTCCATGCCAGACTCCAAAGTGCTCGATGAGCTGCAACTGGAAGTCCAGTATATCCTCCACCTTGATGTCGTCCAAACAGTGGCGGGTCATGGCAAAGAGAATCAGAATCTCGTTCTCCAAACTCATGGGAGCGTATTGGGACTGCTTGAGAATTTCCACGATTCGCTCGCCGTGACGCAGGCGCTTCTGGGTATCCTTATCCAAATCCGAGGAAAACTGGGCAAAGGAGGAAAGCTCCCGGTACTGGGCCAGCTCCACCCGAATGGGGGCGGCGATCTTCTTCATGGCCGGTACCTGAGCGGCTCCTCCCACCCGGGAGACAGAAAGCCCCGGGTTGACCGCCGGACGGATTCCGGCGTTAAAGGATTCGGTTTCCAGATAAATCTGGCCGTCGGTGATGGAGATGACGTTGGTGGGAATATAGGCGCTCATATCGCCGCCCTGGGTTTCGATAATGGGCAGGGCGGTGATGGAGCCGCCGCCATACTGTTCACTCAGCCTGCCTGCCCGCTCCAACAGCCGGGAGTGGAGGTAAAAGACGTCGCCGGGGTAGGCTTCCCGGCCGGGGGGCCTGCGGAGCAGCAGGCTCATGGTGCGGTAGGCTACCGCGTGCTTGGACAGGTCGTCCAGCACGATGAGAACGTCCTTGCCCTGCTCCATCCAGTGCTCGGCAATGGCCATGCCGCTGTAGGGCGCCAGATAGAGCATGGGGGCGTTTTCCGAGGCGGAGGCCACCACCAGTGTGGTGTACCGCATCGCGTCGTATTCCGTCAGGGTGTTGACGATTCCCGCCACCGTGGAGTTCTTCTGGCCGATGGCCACATAGACGCAGTAGACGTCCTTATCCCGCTGATTGAGGATAGTATCCAGGGCAATGGCGGTCTTTCCGGTCTGGCGGTCGCCGATGATCAGCTGGCGCTGGCCCCGTCCAATGGGAACCATGGCGTCGATGGCTTTGATTCCGGTCAGCAGGGGGGCATCCACCTTCTGCCGGGCCAGAACACCGGGAGCTACCCGCTCGATGGGGCGGAAGCCCTGCACCATCACCAAGCCCTTTTGGTCTAAAGGCTGGCCCAGAGCATTGACCACCCGGCCCAACAGGGCGTCTCCCACCGGGATTTGAGCTACCCGTCCGGTGCGGGTGACAAAGCTGCCCTCCCCCAAGCCGGCGCTGCTGCCCAGCAGCACCACGCCGATGTTGTCCTCCTCCAGATTCATGGCAATGCCCACCGAGCCGTTCTCGAACTGGAGCAGCTCGCCGCTCATGGCATCGCTCAGGCCGATGACCCGCACAATGCCGTCCCCGACCTGCAAAACCCTTCCCGCCTCATCCACATGGGGGGAAAAGAGAAAGCTGAGCACCTCGTCCTTGATAATTGAACCGATTGCTGTGGGGTTTATTTCCATTATCGCAAATACACCCCCTCGTAAACGGCTTTTTTCAGTTCGGACAGTTTGCGTTTGATGGATTGATCTAAAACGGTGTTATCTACAATGATTCTAAGCCCTCCCAACAGAGAAGGATCAACGGTAGTGCGAATATCCAGCTGCTTGCGCGTCATGCGAATCAGCCGCACCTCTATATCATAAAGCTGCTGCTCGGTCAAAGGCACTGCAGAAATTACCTCGACCGGCACCAGATTCATCTGCTTTCTGGCCATCTCCAAGAAGAGGGTGAGAACCTGTCCCACCTCTTGGGGAGGAATCGCCTGCAAAAATTCCGCCAGAGGGTCCTTTGCCTTCGCAGCAGAGGGGGCATCCTCCAGCATCAACAAAAGGGCCTGCCGGTAGATGAGAGGCAATCCCCTGTCCTGAGCAAAGTCCAGCAGGGCCAGAGAGTACCGGCGGGCCAGCTTAAGCTGCCTCATCTAGCTTTCCTCCCATTCGGCCAGCGCTTCGGCGATCAGGCGGTCCTGTGTCTCCCGGTCGACGGATACCTCTACAAATCGTCCGGCCATCATGGCGGCAATTTCAATCATCTGGCGCTTCATCTCATCGGCCATGTTTTCTTTTTCCGTCTCCAGCTCCGCCAGCGCTCGGCTGTGGACATTTTCTGCTTCGCGGCGAGCGGCAAACAGCATTTGATCGGAGCGTTCCATCGCCTTTTTGTAGGCGGCGTGAAGAATTTCTTCCCGCTCCGTTTCAATGCCGGCAATCAAGCCCTCGTACTGCTCCTTTAGCTCCAGAGCTTCTTGCCTGTCCTTTTGGGCGGCCTCAATCTCGGCGGCAATCCGCTCCTTGCGCTGGGCCATAAACTTCTTCACCGGCTTGTACAGCAAAAAGGCCAGCACCCCGGTAAGCAGGGATATGTTGATGATGTAAACCAGCATTTCGACCAGCAGCTTTTTATCCAAACTTAAGATAGTTCCCGGCGGCAGCTCTGCCCCCGTCAGGGCTATTGTACAAAGTTGAAACAAACCCATTCCCCCTTTCGGTTTTCCCTATTTGCGGAACAACAATCAGACAAGGGGATTGGCCATTAAAAGAATTAGGGCGATGACAAGCCCATAAACCGAGCAGGTTTCTGCTACGGCGGCGCCTACCAACATGGTGCTCAAAATAGAGTTCCGGGCTTCCGGCTGACGTCCCACTGCCTCGGCGGCTTTGCCGGCGGCAATGCCCTGCCCCAGCCCCGAGCCCAGACCCGAAAGGGTGCAGATGCCCGCAGAAAGCGCTGACATTCCAAGAATAAACGATCTACCATCCATTCTATTTACCTCCTGGTTCTTTAAAATTAAATGGGGAAATACGCAAAGCCCCGCCGCTCCCCAAAAAAGCTTTGCCTGTGGCGGGCTTTGGAACGGGCTGTTACTCTGTGGTGGATTTTTGCGCAATAAAGGTCATACTGAGTATGGTGAAGATAAAGGCTTGCAATGAGCCTGCAAATACGTCAAAATAGGCATGGAGCAGATCGGGCAGCACAATGCGCAGAGCCAAAGGCAACATGCCGTAAATCAGCCCCATAATAATGACCCCCCCCAGCATGTTACCAAACAGCCGGAAGGCCAGCGAGACAGGCTTGGAGATTTCGCCCACCAGATTGATGGGGAAAAACACCGGATGGGGGGAAAAGTACTCCTTGATGTAGCCCTTCTTCTGCATTCGAATCCCCCGGAAGTGAATCAGCACAAAGGTCATCATGGCCAGAGCTCCTGTTACGGCAAGGTCCGCGGTGGGCTGCCGCAAGCCGAACAGACCGCTGTAGTTGGCCAGCAGGATAAAAAGGAATACTCCAAAAAAGTAGGGGCCAAACCCATCGGAACCCGGCCCCATGGTGGATTTTGTAAAATTGTCCATGGTTTCCACCATGGTTTCGATGATATTCTGAAAGCCCCCGGGAACCTCCTGAAAACGACGCAGCTGAATCCGAACCACCACCGCCAGCAAAATCAGCGCTCCCATAATGATCCAGGTGGCAATCAGAGTGTCGGTCAAATAGATTGGAATGCCCCACAGATGAAACAGTAACCTATGGTTCTCGATCAAAAAATCCAAGGCTGTCCTCCCTGACAAAAAAATAATTACTCTACTATTATAGTAAAATACTCAGATTTTCGCAAGCTATAAGAACTTTGTTCAAAATCTGCTCAACTATATAAGAACTTTATAAAGGGCTCTTTTCTTTCCAAGTTTTGTTGGAAGGGGATTCTTTTCTTGCTAAGTTTTGTTATAATGGTGCTATGGTGTGAAGAAAACCCCACGCAGGCAGCGGCTCCTTTCCCCGAAGGGGCCCAAGGCCCAAGGCTGGCATGATCGGACTGCTCCGGGTGGCTCTTACACATCCATTGGATCTGCTAAAATAATATGGAGTTGTGATAGAATGAAAAAGCAATTGGTGGAACGGATTTACACCGAATCCCCCCGGGAAGCCGGGACCGTTCTGCGACATAGCCTCAAGGTGCTGGCCGTGGTATCGGCCACCGCCTTTCTCACCGAGATACTGGCCGGCCTTGGTTTGCAAAAGGAAAGCCTGCTGATGCTGTATATGCTGGCGGTGGTGATTATTTCGGTCTGCACCCCCAGCTACTCCTACGGAATTGTGGCTGCGGTGCTCTGCTCCTTTGCTTACGACTTTTTTATCACTGACCCCCGCTATGGGTTTTCCATCACCCTGCGCTTTCCCATTGCTCTGATCACCATGCTGGCGGTTACTCTTATCATCAGCGCGTTGATTATTCAGAATAAAAAGCAGGCTCATCTGGCTCTTAAGCGGGAACAGCGAACCCAGCTGCTTTATCAGTTGAATCAGGAGCTGCTGGCTGCCCGGGATGTGGGGGAAATTGTAGAGGTGGCCCAAAAGTACATCCAACAACAGATGGAGCGCTCCAACGCCTTTTATCTCAAGGACCCCAAGGAAGGGGGCGAGCCCTCTCTGCTGCTCCACCATCCTCAGGATCGGGAGCTTTTTAACGACAAGGAATGTGCCCGCCGGGTTCACCAGATGTTTAAAGTAGGGGTTGATCAGCCCGAAGAACTGCTGCCCA
>CALCSA010000225.1 GCA_937894185.1 uncultured Clostridia bacterium
ATGGCCTGGGCCATTGTGTTCCTCACGGGAAAGCAGGGCGAAATCGGCGAGATTGGGCAGAGAAGCTGGTTGTTTTTGATTCTTTCGGGCATTGCAACCGGCTTATCCTGGCTGTTTTTCTTTCAGGCGCTGCAGATCGGGGACGCCTCCAAGGTGGTACCGGTGGATAAGTTCAGCGTTGTCATCACCATGGTTCTGGCCTTTGCGGTCCTGAAGGAAGCCCCAACGCCCAAAACAGTGCTCGGCGGACTGGCCATTGCCGCGGGCACTTTGATTCTGGTGTTATAACTGCCATACAGCTTCTGAAATACAGTGGAGGAACTCTTTACATATGCCTACCTTTTCCCAGTTATTCGGCGCGCATCTCAATCTTGGAGAATGCGGCCTGCCCGATGGTCAGGTGCAGGATGTTCATCTGGACAAGCCCGCCGGCATCATGGAGATTTGGGTGCTGTTTGACGCACCGGTCGCCCGCTCTCTTCTCAGGCAGGCGGGAGCCAAGCTGGCGGATGCTTTGCAGATGCAAACCTGCCGGCTGCTGCCCCGCTATGCCCCCGAGGACTTCTCTCCCCAATATTTGCCGGAGCTGGTGGATGCTCTGCGGGATGAGGGTCTGCCTGCCAACGGTTTTTTTGAAGGAGCCACCGCCAACCTGCGAGAGAGCGTGCTCACCGTCATCCTCCCCAGAGGTGGGGCGGAGTTTTTGCGGGAGTGCAACTGCGCCGACAAGATGAGCCGCACCATTTTGAGGGAATTTTCCCTGCAAATGGAGGTGGTGCTGACCGACGGAGAAAACGCCGAGGCAACGGCGGAAAAGGAATGGGCCGATGTCATACGCCGCAATCGGGAGCACGTGCAGGAGGCTGCCCGGCAGGCCGCTCAGGCTTCGGCTCAGGAAGGCGCTGCCGCCCTGCGGAAAAAGAGCCGGGTCACCTTTGACATGGAAGGGCTGCCCTTGGTGGCGGACTCCATGGTGGTGCTGCTAGGCCGGGCCATTCGCAACCGCCCCATCCCCTTGCGGGAGGTCAACGCCGAGACGGGGAACACCGTGGTGTGGGGAGAGATTTTCAGCGCCATCCGCCGGGAAAGCCGGGACGGTTCCAAGGCCATCTATTCTTTTCACATCACGGATTTTACCGGTTCCAACACCATCAAAGCCATTGTGGATATTTCCGAGGGAGCAGGGCCCGACCCCCTCACCGAGCTGAAAGAGGGGGAGTGCATTGTGGTGCGGGGGGAAGCCGCCTACGACCGGTACGATCACGAGGTGAGCATTCGGGCTCGGGATATTTCCAGCGTTGAGCGGCTGCGCCGGATGGACCACTCCGAACACAAGCGGGTGGAGCTTCACATGCACACCAACATGTCCATGATGGACGCTCTGGCTCCGGCGGGCAAGCTGGTGGAGCAGGTTTACGCATGGGGGCATCCGGCGGTGGCCATCACCGACCACAGCGTGGCGCAGGCCTTTCCCGACGCCATGAACGCCGCCGCCAAGATCCGCAAAAAGGACCCCGATTTTAAGGTGATTTACGGGGTAGAAAACTATCTGGTCAACGACACCACCCGGATTGTCACCGGGAAAAACGATGTGCCCTTTGATGGGGAGTTCATCATCTTTGACCTTGAAACCACGGGCTTTTCCGCCGCCGGAGACAGGATCACCGAAATTGGCGCCGTGCGGGTGCGGGGGGAGGAGATCCTGGACAGCTTTTCCACCTTTGTCAACCCCGGACGTTCGCTCAGCGCCGAAATTGTCAAGGTCACCGGCATCACCGACGAAATGCTGGGGGACGCCCCCAAGGAGGACGAAGCCCTGCGGGCCTTCTACGACTTTATCGGGGACGAAAAGGCCACTCTGGTGGCTCACAACGCCCCTTTTGACATGGGCTTTCTCCGGGCATCCTCCAAGCGATGCGGCCTTAAATGCCACTTTTCCAGCATCGACACGGTGCCCATGAGCCGCTCCCTGTTTAAGCAGCTCAAGCGGCATTCTCTGGACAGTGTGGCCAAGCATCTGGGCTTTGAATTCAAGCACCACCGGGCCAATGAGGACGCGGCGGTGCTTGCCAAAATCTTCCTCAAGATGCTGGAGCTGCTCCGCAAGGAGCGGGATGCCACCTCCACCGGCATGATCAACAGCGTCTGTGCCGAGGAGGACCCCAAGAGCCTCCACGCCTACCATCAGATTCTGCTGGTAAAGAACCAGACGGGACTTAAAAACCTATACAAGCTCATCTCCATGAGCCATCTGGAATACTATTACCGGGTGCCCCGCATCCCCAAAAGTGTGCTGGTGGAGCATCGAGAGGGGCTGATTGTGGGCAGCGCCTGTGAGGCGGGGGAGCTGTTCCGGGCCATTACCGCCGGAAAGGGCTGGTCCGAGCTCTGCGAAATTGCCGGGTTCTACGATTATCTGGAGATTCAACCCATCGGAAACAACGAGTTCATGCTCCGCAAAAACCCCAACCTCACCGTGGCGGATTTGCAGGAATACAACCGCACCGTGGTCCGGTTGGGGGAGCGGCTGAACATTCCAGTGGAGGCAACGGGAGACGTTCACTTTCTGGAGCCGGAGGACGCCATCTTCCGGGAGATTCTCATGGCTGGCAAGGGCTTTGCCGATGCGGCCAACCAGCCCCCCCTATACCTCCACACCACCG
>CALCSA010000226.1 GCA_937894185.1 uncultured Clostridia bacterium
AGCGGCAAAAGGTAACGCCGCGCTGCCCTTTACGGAAGAAAAGCCACCTATGGCTTACGGAGCCAAGCCCCGCCGCGGCCCGAGGGGCAAGTGTGACTGCGCTGCCCTTCGCGGAAGCGCCGCCCGCCCGACATCGTATTACCTTGCAGTCATTATAACATGGACATTATTCAAAATCTATATAGGGATTTGCCTTCCGCTGTTTGCCATCTGGTAAATAATGCTACTGATATTGGCAGATTATCCGTTAAAAATAATGAAGAAACTGCATTTAAAGTTATTATCAGGGGGACAATATATGAAAATCAAACTGCTTTGCGCTGCTTCGGCTATTTTATTAATGCTGTCCGGGCCGACATTAACCATAAAAGCTCTCGAAAATCCATTTGCCATCCGCTCGGTGTTGGGCCGCTCACCGGAACAAAAAAGCGTCCTTGTATCGGTGGAAGCTGGGCGTCTGCTGGAATTTTCCGCTGCCGATCTGGAGCGGAGGTTGGAGTTGGAAAGAGGCTCTCTCCAAGGAGTCACCGTCACCGGACTCCCGGATTCCCAATTCGGCGGACTCTTTATAGACGGTGTAGAGGTGGCGGATTACGAATTTTTAGAGCGGTCCCAACTGAATAAGCTGTGCTTTGCCGCTACCACCACCGTGGGGACCGCCACCATAAACCTGTTGCCTAAGGGGAAGGAGGAGAGCACGGCTACTTTGAATATTCAGGTGCTGGCTCAGGCCAACCGGCCTCCGGTACTGGAAAGCCTTTCTCTGGAAACAGGGAAGAATGTCTCCGCCTATAGCTATCTCACCGCTTGGGACCCCGACGGTGATCCGGTGCGCTTGCAACTGATCACTTCCCCACAAAAGGGAGAGGTGATCATTTCCGGGATGACTCTAGTCTATCAGCCTTGGCAGAACAAAACAGGGGCCGATTCTTTTGTGCTCTGCGCGGTGGTCAGCAAAGGAGCCTACTCTCCGGAAATCGCCGTCAGCGTCTCCATCCACAAGGATAAGCGCAGCTTTTATTACGCCGATATGACTCTTCACCCCAGCCAGTACGCCGCTTTGATGCTCCATGATGTGGGCGTTTATACCGGGGAGCAAACCGGCGGCAGCTACTTCTTTCAGCCGGATTTACAGCGCAACCGGGCGGACTTTTTAGTTTGGATTCTCACGGCGGCAGGCATGGCCGACTCCATGACTCCCACGGTGAACACCGGGCTGCCGGGGGACGAAAAAATCCCCCTTTACTACAAGCAGTACGTCAAAAAGGCGATGGAGGAAGGGCTCATCTCCGCCAGCAGGGCCTTTGCATGGCAGGAGATTCCCACCCGGGCGGAATGCGTTGTCCTGACGGCCAGGGCCGCCAAGATCGGGGATGTCAAAACCTATCCCCTCACCATGGCCGATGCAAATGCCCTGCCCGACTGGTCGATAAAATCCTACCGGGACCTGTCCGCCTACCGCATGCTGGATTTGTATGACGGCTACGCCCATCCAGCAGCCCCCCTCACCAACGCTTACGCGGCGGATTTGTGCTGGCAGCTTTACAAGCACGCTCACCGATAATCACAAAGTCCGGCATTGCTCCCTAGGCGGCGTTATGCTACAATAAAAGTATCGCCGCCCAAGGGAGAGGATGCCATGAAGGCTTTCGTTATACCGCTTTGCCTGCTTCTGCTGCTGACCGGATGCCATCCGGCAGGCGCTTCTCTTCCGAAGCCTTGGCAGGATGCCGTGGAGCAGGCGACATCGGTACAGGAGCAAGAAGCTCCTGCGGAATCGGAGCCTCCTTTAGCGGAGAAGACCGCCATCGAAGAGAATGAGTTTGCAGAAATCCTGTACTCCCCGGCGGAGGGCTTCGCCGTGCGTTCCCTTTTCAATGAGCTGGAAGAGAGGATCACGGGAAACTCCTGGCAGGAAAACGACTTCCTCGCCTTAGAGGATTTGAGTTACCTGACCTTACTTCATCTGGATTTTGAGGGGAACATTCGGCAGGGGGAGATGATTGTCCACCACACTCTGGCCCGGGAAGTAGCCGACATCTTTTGGGAGCTTTATCAGGCCGAATACCCCATTCACCGGGTATCACTGGTGGAGGAGTTCGATTGTGACGATGCCGCTTCCATGGAGGCCAACAACACCTCCTGTTTCAACATGCGCCTGATTTCCGGAACCCGGCGCCCCTCCCATCACAGCTACGGCAGCGCGGTGGACCTGAACCCCCTGCAAAATCCCTATGTTACGGCAAGTGCGGTGCTGCCCTCTCGGGAGTATCTGGAGCGGGGCGATGCAAGACCGGGGATGATCACCGAAGGGGACCTTTGCTACGAGGCCTTTGTCTCTCGGGGCTGGAGCTGGGGAGGCTACTGGCCTAATCCTGACTACCAGCATTTTGAAAAGCCAGTGGAGTCTGCCCGGCAAAATCCTAGCATAGAGTAAAAAGTATGCCAAAGCTAAACTTGCTATGTTCATCGTGCACGGTATTATAAGTATAAAAAACCGCATCAGAATAGGACTTTTCTTTCTTGACATTCCCGGGTGGCCGTGTTAGAATCCATGTGATTCACCCGTGGGGGAGTAGTCAGCGCAATAGCGTGGCAAGTCAACATGCTGACCGTAATCGGTCTGGCTTGTCTTAAAAGGCGAGACTCACGTGTAACCCAAGTCCTTGGGGCTGTTGGGCTGCGCGTGGTTTTTATGTGGGAAACCCAGACAGTCCAAAGGGATTGTCTGGGTTTTTGTTGTGGCAAAGGCCCCGGCATGGAAAGAAGCGCACGGGGGAAGATAACAATGCCGTCAAGGCGGCATCGATTCATCCCCCACAGAACGGGTTGCGTGAAAACAATGCAAGCCTTGATGTAAGAGGAGAGTAGACATGGGTTTTCTGGAGCTGTTTCTCATTGCCGTTGGTCTTTCGGCGGATGCCTTTGCGGTTTCGATCTGCACCGGGTTGACTTTAGAGAAGTTTCATCATAAGAAAGCGCTGATCACAGGGCTTTACTTTGGCATCTTTCAGGCAGCCATGCCCATGGTCGGCTATCTGGTGGGGCACTTTTTTGCGGATATGATTGTGGCCTACGACCATTGGATTGCCTTTCTGCTGTTGGCGCTCATCGGTGGCAAGATGATCCGGGAAAGCTACGAAAGCCCCGAATGCTGCAGTGATGCCTGCAAAATTTCCACCAGCCCTTCTGTGGCGGGGGAAGCCGCTCTGGAAGGGGAGGGCACGCTCTACATTACACAGGAGGCCTCCCTTGGTCCCGCCCGGATGCTGCCTTTGGCTCTGGCCACCAGCATTGATGCCTTGGCGGTGGGGGTGACCTTTTCCTTTCTGTCGGTGAGGATTGTGCCTGCGGTTTCCTTTATTGGCTTGACCACACTGGCCCTTTCCATGGTGGGCGTCAAGGTGGGCCACACCTTTGGCTCCCGGTACAAGTCCAAGGCGGAACGAATTGGCGGCGTCATCCTCATTCTCATCGGGCTGAAAATCCTGCTGGAGCATTTGGGCGTCATCGGATTCTAAACCCACCGGTTTTCCTTGGGACAGGCTTTGCGTGGGGCTGTGGTTTGTGATACAATGAGTATCATCACCAAGGAGCTGATTCATCGTGTCGGTCCGGGAATTTAACCTTTCCACTCCGCGGGAAGGGATGATCAACATCACCGCTCAGGTGCAGCAGGCAGTGAAGGAAAGCGGCGTCATCAGTGGGCTTTGCGTTGTCTTTACCCCTCACACCACGGCGGCCATTACCATCAACGAAAACGCGGACCCCGACGTGGTGCGGGATTTTATACTGGGAATGGACACCGCCTTTCCCCATAGCAGGGCCTTTCGCCATGGGGAGGGGAATTCCCCCGCCCATCTCAAATCCAGCAGCGTAGGCTGTTCCGAAACCATTGTGGTGGAGCAGGGCCGCCTGCTGTTGGGAACTTGGCAGGGCGTTTGGTTCTGCGAGTTTGACGGTCCCAGAAGCCGCCGCTTTTGGGTGAAAATCATGTCCGACGGGGGAGTGGAAGCATGAAGCTGGTATCGTGGAACGTCAATGGGCTGCGTGCCTGTTTAAATAAGGGCTTTCTGGAGGCCCTTGAGGCACTGGACGCCGATATTGTCTGCCTGCAGGAGACTAAAATGGAGCAGGGTCAGGCGGAAATCGACCTGCCCGGTTATCACGAGGTTTGGAACAGCGCACAGAAAAAGGGCTATTCCGGCACCGCTGTCTTTACCCGCCAAGTTCCCAAGGCCCAGTCTCTGGGGATGGGAGTGGAGGAAATGGACGGGGAAGGCCGGGTGATTCTGCTGGATTACGAGGATTTCTATTTGATCAACGTCTACACCCCCAACTCCCAGCGGGAGCTGGCCCGTTTGGATTACCGCATGGAGTGGGAGGACACCTTCCGGGGCTTCCTGCAGGAGCTGGACAGCCGCCGCCCTGTCATCGTCTGCGGGGATATGAACGTGGCCCATCAGGAAATCGACATCAAAAACGCCAAGAGCAACCGCCGCAACGCCGGCTTTACCGATGAAGAGCGGGGCAAGATGACCCAGCTTCTGGAGGCAGGCTTTTCCGACACCTTCCGCACCCTACATCCCCACCGGGAGGATGCCTACACCTGGTGGTCCTTCCGGGCGAATGCCCGAGAGCGGAACATCGGCTGGCGGCTGGACTACTTTCTGGCCTCCAACCGCTTAATGGAGCGGGTGACCACCGCGGAAATCCACCCCCATATGATGGGGAGCGACCACTGCCCCGTCTCGTTGGAAATCGAACTGTAATGCTTTAACCCAACCGGCCTGAGAGGCCGGTTTTTCCTTGCACCAACAGGGGTTATACCTTCTGCCGGTGGGGTAGAAGGAGCACCTTTCGGTTAAAATATCCATCACATACAAAAATTGTATTGCAATGAATGAATGGCTGTGATACAATATGTAGTACTCAAAACAATACAAAAACGCAAGATGTTGAAAATATGGAGGAAGAGCATTGAAATTGACAAAAAATGCCGTAACGGTTTTAGAA
>CALCSA010000227.1 GCA_937894185.1 uncultured Clostridia bacterium
CCAGCGCCGCGCCGACACCTATACCGGCACCGAGGTGGTATCCGTCGGCCGGAATGGGCTCCAATCTCTGGTGGGGGAGCTGAACTTTGAACTGTACAGCGAAACCTTCCGGGAGGAAGAGGTTCTGTGTCTGGACTTGCAGGAGGACGGCAGCGTGGAAATTCCCACCCTGTCCGAGCTGCCGGGTTATGTGACGGGGGATGAGCTGGAGCCTCCCCTCCTGACCGATTATATCCGCCTCAATGCCTCTGCCGATCAGCCGGGATACTCCTTTCAGCGGGTCTACTCCGCCGCTGTCAACGAGGAGGCGGGCTATCTGGTGTTTTTCCCCGAGCGGTGGGTGGGCAACGTCACCATCCAGCGCCGCCCCGAAAGCAACGAGTGGCGCTTTTACAAGGTGGACCCGGTAACGGATTTTGCCACCACCGAACTGCTGCGCATCGGGGTTTACTCCACTCGGGACTATCAGGACCAGTTTACCAGCAACTATATTCATCTGATGGAGCGGGGGCTGTTCCAGTACAAAGCCTACATTCCCGCCACGTCTGGGGAGCCTCTGGCTATCACCCAGCGGGAGCTGGAAGCCCAGCTGTTCATGCTGCTATAAGAGGGAGCCTCTTTGCCGACGGCATGGAAACCTACCTATTTTTGCCTTAAAATGCATGAGTTCATCGATATTTTTGCAAGCAGGTACACAACACACTCTGACGAGGAGGACTGAAAGATGGGGGATATTAGGAAAATTCTGATCGCAGAAGACGAAGATGTCATCCGGGATTTTGTGGTGATCAACCTGCGCCGGGCCGGATATGTGGTCACCGATGTGGATAATGGAGAGAAAGCTCTGGAGGTCTTCCAGAAAAGCGGCGGGGACTTTGATATTGTACTGCTGGATGTGATGATGCCGGGTATCGACGGCTTTGAGGTCTGCAAGCAGATACGGGCAGCCTCCAGCTCGGTGGGAATCATTATGCTTTCCGCCAAGACTCAGGAGATGGATAAAGTTTCCGGCTTGATGCTGGGCGCGGACGACTACGTGACCAAGCCCTTTTCTCCCACCGAGCTGCTGGCCCGGGTGGATGCGGTTTACCGCCGGGTTTCCATGGCCCGTTCCGCCAGCGAACCGGCCAGCCAGATCACCTCGGGGGATTTTATCCTCAACATCAAGAGCCGTTCTCTCACCAAAAAAGGCAAGCCGGTGGAGTTGACTCAGATGGAGTTCCAGATCATGGAGTTCTTTATGTCCCATCCCAACGTGGCCATGGAACGCAGCGAGATTTTGTCCCATGTGTGGGGAGAGGACTACTACGGCGATGTAAAAATCGTGGATGTCAACATCCGCCGCCTGCGGATGAAAATAGAAGACGA
>CALCSA010000228.1 GCA_937894185.1 uncultured Clostridia bacterium
CTGTTTGAGGTCAATCCGGGGGGAATCGATATGGCTGGCCATAATCCGCACCCCCTGAGAAAGAGGCCGCTTGCCGATGGCGGCAAAAATCAGAGCCTTGCCCCGGTTGTTGAGGTAGACTTTATCCCCCGGGCGGTAGGTTTTTTCAGGGTCGTAAAGGCGGTAGCCCCTCTTTTTGAGCAGGACCTCGGTGTACTCCACCGCTTCCCGCTCTGTTTTTGCTTTGTCCAGAAAGGTTTTGTAACCCTCGCAGAAGTCAAAGGCTTCTTTTAGCTCCTTTTCCTCCATGAGGATGCCGGCATTTTCCGGCTTATAGCAAAGCTGTTCCGCCAGCAGCTCGCCGGGAGTTTTATCTTGTTTGGCCATTGTATTCCATCCTTTCATACGTTGTGTGATCACCAATGGAAAGGTCTGCCTGCCACGGGGTGAACCGAACCCCCGTAGCCCAAGCTTTTTGGCAAAAGTCCTGAGACAGGATTCTTTCCAAAAAGTTTGAATTGCCACGTATGGCAAAGGCCGACCCATTGACAGTACTTCTAAAATGTATAGAGCTTTTGGTAAATTTTCTTGGTTTCCAGCACCTTAGCCACATAAACCCGAGTGTCGCCAAAGGGGATGTAGTCCAGTGTGCGCCCATCCCGAGAGTATTCTTCCCGCTTGAGCCAGCCCTTAACACTGCCCCAGCCAGCATGGTAAGCGGCAAGGGCTTCCCGCTCCCCTTCAAACTCCTCCAGCAGCAAGTTTAAGATGGCGGTGCCATACCGGATATTGGTTTCCGGCACAAACATGTCGCCGAAGCTTCGCTCCTCATCGTCTCCCATCCGCCAACGGGCCCACTCAAAGGTATCCTCGGTGATCTGCATCAGGCCCCGGGCCTCCACATAGGAAACCGCCTGATGATCAAACCCACTTTCGCAGTGGATGACAGCAAACACAAGTTCCGGAGGCAGCGCGCGCTCCTCTGCACAAGCCAGCACCGTCTCCCGGTAGTGAACGGGATAGGCGGCCCGGTAATAATGCAACCAAGCAAAGCGCATGCATCCGGCCAGTATTAGGATTGCCACCAGCGGAAAAAAAACCCCGCCGAAGCCAGATTTTCTTTGAAGCTTCATGCACCCTCCCCGGACACAAGCTGGTTAAGCTCTATCAGCACCTGATCCACTTGAGCAAACAGCTCCGGCAGGCCACCGTCGTTGACAATGACGTGATGGGAGCGGGAGGTGTAAAACCCATCGGGATGCTGGGCTCCCATTCGGGCGGTTCCCTGCTCCGCGGTGATATGGTCCCTGCGCAAAATACGGTCCAGCCGGATGTCCGGCGGGGCAATGACGCTTACAATCCGGTCACACCGCTTGTGGGTTCCACTTTCAAACAGAGTGGGGGCATCCAGAAACAGGATGCTTGTGCCTTGCTGCTGCAGCTCTTCTACCCGGGCAAAAATCTCTTCCTGAATATAGGGAAAGGTGATGCGGTTCAGGGTTTTCCGCTTGGAGTGATCGGCAAAGACCATATCCCCTAGCTTGCGTCGATTGAGAGTGCCGTCCACCTGTAGGATATCCACCCCAAAAGCAAGGACCAAATCCAGCAGACATTGGCTGCCTTTGGCCACCACCTCCCGGGCTACTGCGTCGGCATTGATCACCGGATATCCTTTTTTGCGCAGATAGTCGCTCACCGACGTTTTGCCTGCGCCGGTCTGTCCGGTCAGCCCTACCAAAATACGTTTCGAAATCATAATCTCTCCATCATCTATGTGAAAGCTCTCGCTCTTGGTTTATTTTAACTTATTTCTGCCCAATGATGATAAAGCCTGTGCATGGGAGAACACAGGCTATTTGCTTGCAGGTCTTGGGGGCGCTAGCCCATCAGGTCAATGACCGAAAAGCCTGCCGCCCGAATCAATCGGTTGTACACTGCCAGCCCCATGCCTTCCTCAAAAGGAGCTCTGGCGTAAACCAGCCGGGCCTGCTGTTCGTCTAGTTCCCGCAAGGCGGAAAAGAGACGCTGCGCCTGTTTGGCAGCGTCGTTCCTCGGGCCCAATCCAATGGCGGGAAGGGGGCAGTCCCCTAGGTCTTCGTCAAAGACCAGAGCCCATACCCCCTCATCTTGTTGCCGGGCCAAAAAGTCCTTACAAGCCGACCAGGGCCCGGTGATCATCACCACCGAAGCCTTGGGGGAATAGTGCATATACTTCATCCCGGGGGAAGCCACCGGTCCGTCCTCCGCCTTTTCCAGCACGGCAGCGTCCACTTCGATGAGGCCCAAAACCTCCCGCAGCTGTTCCGCCGTAACGGCTCCGGGACGCAGCAGCCTTGGAATATCGCCGGTCAGAGTCACCACAGTGGATTCCACCCCCACCTGACAGGGACCGCCATCCAACACCAGGGGAATTTTTCCCGTCAGGTCCTCCATGCAGTGGCGGGCGCTGGTGGGGCTGGGCTTTCCCGAAAGATTGGCAGAGGGCGCCGCAATGGGCAGGCCGGACACCTGAATCACTGCCCGGGCCACGGAATGAGAGGGCATGCGAATGGCTACTGTCTCCAGTCCTGCGGTGACAACATCCGGCACCCGGCTGCTCCGGGGCAACACCATAGTGAGAGGCCCCGGCCAGAAGGCTTCCGCCAGTTTGCGGGCTCTGTCGGGGATTTCCGTCACCAGAGGAGGGAGCTCCTCCAGAGAGGAAATATGCACAATCAAAGGGTTATCCTGAGGTCTACCCTTGGCTTTGAAAATTTTGGCCACCGCATCCGGGTCCAGAGCATTAGCGGCAAGGCCGTAAACCGTCTCGGTGGGAAGGGCCACCACTGCCCCCTGCCGGAGAAGCTTTGCCGCCTGTGTTACCGCTGGATCATCCGGCCGGGCGGTGGCGGGCAGCAGCCGGGTATCAAATTCTCCCATCATGCACCGGCCGACTGGAGCTTTTCTGCTTGGTCAAAGGTAATCAAAGCATCCAATAGCTCATCCAAATCCCCATTAAGGATGGCATCCAGCCGGTAAAGGGTCAGGTTGATCCGGTGATCGGACACCCGGCCCTGGGGATAGTTGTAGGTGCGAATTCGCTCGGAACGGTCCCCAGTGCCCACCTGCAACTTGCGCTGGGAGGCAATGGCGGCGTTTTGCTCTGCCTGCATTTTCTCGTACAGGCGGGAGCGGAGAATTTTCATGGCCTTGTCCTTGTTTTTGTGCTGGCTACGCTCGTCCTGACACTCCACCACCAGCCCGGTGGGCAGGTGGGTGATGCGGATAGCGCTTTCCGTTTTGTTAACGTGCTGGCCGCCGGCTCCCCCGGAACGGTAGGTGTCGATCTGCAGGTCACCGGGATCAATGTCCACCTCTACATCCTCTACCTCGGGCAGAACCGCCACGGTGACGGTAGAGGTATGAACCCGGCCTTGGGATTCGGTTTCGGGAACCCGCTGTACCCGGTGGACGCCGCTTTCAAACTTTAAGCGGGAATAAGCCCCTTCCCCGTTGACGGAAAAGGCGATCTCCTTATAACCACCCAGCTCGGTGGCGTTGGCGTTGTAGATATCGGTTTTCCAGCGGCGGACTTCGGCGTACATGGAGTACATCCGGTAAAGGCTGGCGGCAAAGAGGGCCGCTTCGTCTCCCCCGGCGCCCCCCCGAATTTCGATGATAACGTTTTTGTCATCGTTGGGGTCCTGTGGCAGCAGAAGAACCTTCAGCTCTTCGGCGCAGCGCTCCATAATAGCCCGGCTTTCGGAAAGCTCCTCCTCCGCCATGGCCTTAAATTCTTTTTCGTGGGAGGACTCCCCCAAAATCTCCTTGGCCTCTTCCGCTGCTTTTTGAGCCGATTTGTACTCGTTATATTTTTCCACAATGGGGGTGAGGTGCTTCATTTCCCGCATGAGAGCGGTGTAATTTTTGTTGTCCGACACAACGCCCGGGTTCATCAGCTGACGATTTACCTCGTCATAGCGCTCGGCAACACTTTGCAGTTTGTCCAGCATAAAAGCTCCATTCCTATTCTGTAACTAGTGTAGAAGAAAATACGGCCGCGGCCTGTTCTAGGCTTTTGGCGACGGTTCGGGACGAGTAATGGCTTTGATGTTTTTTTCGCACCGAAGCCGGGGCACCATGACCTCTCGGTCGCACTTCATACAGCGGATGCGAAAATCCATACCCGAGCGAAGAACCAAAAAGCGATTTTCGCCACAGGGATGCTTTTTTTTCATTGTGAGAATATCTCCCACCCTTACGTCCAAAAAGTCCACCCCCAATCCGGCAACATCGACCATATTTTATTATAGGATGTTTTGCCAAAAATAACAACATCCAAAATCCAAAGTCCTGTTTTTCCTTGTTCTGCCCGGCAGAAGGATTCCAGCCGGGAGAAAGAACTCCCCTGTCTCCCTCCTGCATGGGGCGGATTTTCGGCATGATTGGCAACCTTCCTGAATATAGTATTACTGCGGCGTCCTCTTATCCCGCTCTTGCTGATGGGGCGCCCCTGTTCCAAAAGAACCGGAAAAAAGAGGAGGTTTATCGCCCATGACGGAAGATTATCGGCCGGAGGGTCTGCTTATCGACCGGGCAGAAAACAAGCAGGCACTGCGCAGTGTCGCCGCCCTGCAGGAGGCTATGGAGCAGCAAACGATTCTGGAAGCCCGGGCATTGGTCTGTGACAGCGCCCGCAATCTCATGGTGGATTTGGGCTGCTGCCGGGGAATCATCCCTCGCCTGCATGCGGCAGTGGGCATTGAGGAGGGCGTCACCCGGGATATTGCCATCATCTCCCGGGTGGGCAAACCGGTGAGTTTTTTGGTGACAG
>CALCSA010000229.1 GCA_937894185.1 uncultured Clostridia bacterium
TGCTGGGGATCACCACCCACCGCAACCGGAAGCTCCCGCAGCTCCGGGCGGTACATACACTCCACGCTGGCGTAAAAATTATTCATGTCAACGTGTAGAATCCACCAATCCAAAATCTCCGCCTCCAAATGAGAACATATATTCTATAATTAGCATACAGGAGATTGATAAAAAACGCAAGAGGCAATCTTTGTCACAAAAAGGGGGCTGTCCCCCTCTGGAGGGCATTGAAAAGATTGAAAACAAGTTTCCAACTTTCCAACACCCTCCATTCACCCCCGCACCCGCAGGGGCCTTTTGGCTTTGCTCTGCTTGCTGGAAGCAATTAATTTACCGGATGCACACCCTTGGCCATGCAATAAAAAAAGAAAAGCGTCCATGAACCAAACCGTCCATGACCGCAACAGAAAAAGCCCTATTCTCTCTTAGGCTTAGATATACGTAGAGTATAAGCTATCTATTCTTTCTTTTACTGCTACCGTAGCCTAAGTGGGTCTAATACACTGGTGCCCAATTATTTACCCACCTCAAATCCGTAAAAAAATATGCTTGCCCGGCTTGGCTCTGAGGAGGCCGGGGAGTAAATCTGCCGGTGTCTGGATTGGTATGGCCAACCACAGGCACAGGAAATAGAAGGTAGTCCACAGCACATCGGCTATGGACTGCCTTTTGTGTTTCCGGTAGACCTTCAGGAGCGCCTCCCGCACGGCCACGGCGATCACATCAAAATGATTGTGGCCATATGCTCCACACTGTTTCACATACTGTGCCTTGCTGATCAACAGCATAGTGGCCAGCGTCTTAACGGCCTGCCGCACTCTGGGTTTGGAGATACCGCATCCCTGCGATATTTGACTGGTGGACGGCCAACCATGCTCCTTGGCGTTAACACAGCGCAGGATGAAAAGATACACCGCAAAGTCGCTCTTATTCAGCTGGAGTCGGAAAATACCCCGTGGGAGTTTAAACCATCCACCGGGCAAATGGGCCACATGGTACCGGCTGGACACCTGACGGCCACGGTAATAGCGCACCTGTTGTTCCACCAGTCCCTTTTCAGCAAGGCCCTTGAAAGCGGCCAAGACCGTATTGCGGGAGACGCCCAGAGCATTGGCGACCGTTTCATGACGGATGGTAAGGGCAGACAGATGATTCTTTTTGCTTGTGAGATAACAAAAGACCAGCAGTTCACTGGCTTTCAATTCGCAGTCAAAAATGCGGTTGGGAATTCTCACAAAGCCCTTCATCCGTCTGCCTCCTCTCTCATTTTTTGTATTAAGAGGGTTGACAAAAATTTTGCCAACCCTTCAGCGCCGGTTAATCAAACATTCCTGTGGTCACGGCGTAAGCCGCATACTCGGTCTGGTGGCGGATTTTATCGCCGGTCAGGTACTCTATAGCGGTGACCGGATTCATCCCCCGTGAGGACTCATAGGGCTTAAATTCCGGCAGATACGAAAAGTAGATGGGCAGCTTGGTGCGGATGGGGTGAACCCCCGCCTTCATCACTACAAAATTACCACGGGGCATGTGGATGATTTCATCGGCAGAGAGCAGCGGCTTGCGCACCATGTTCACAGTGGTGGAGCTGCCGCCCCGGTCGTTTCGACTGATGCTCCCGCTCTGCACCGTCTGACTGCCCAGCGATTTACTCAGCTCCTCCGCTGTAGCAGTGGCAGCGGGGGAGACAAAGGTAAACAGGATGATCTGGCAACTATCCTTGATGATTTGAGCCTTTACCCGGCCATACCGGTGTTCCATTTGACTGAAGCTTTGCAGGGCAACAAGAGAACGGATTCCACGGCTCCGGCCAGCGGTGAAAAGGGAATCCACGTCTTTAACCGCAGGCATATTTCCCCACTCATCCCAAAAGTTAAAGGCCGGGCGGGGCAAGATACCGCCATGATCTTCCGCATATTCGATTAGTTCATTGAGAAGGTTGCGGATGAACAGGCTGGCAAAAAAGTGCCGGGTGGTGTTTTCATCGGGGCAGATCAGAAAGATAGCCGTGGGCTTTTCGATAAACTCCACAGCGTCAAACTCCAGAGAGTGACCACAGACCAGCTGCTCCAGCTCGGCATCGATGAAGGATACCAGCTTCCCCAGCGCCGAGGAAAAAATATTCATAGAGGTACGCACATCCGCTTTCATGGATGCTCCCACAAAGTTGACAATCCGGTCGTTGTCCACATGCTTGAGCAGTTCCTCCAGTTTATTTTTCTGTAGTCCCTCGGTGCTGTCCTCGTTCAGGCCGTTCAGTTCGATAATCAGCTTAAACACGGATATAATATGCCGCTCGTTTTCGGCCCCATATTCCGATACCAGAAGAATCAAGCCGGTAATCAGGCCCTTGGAGGTTTCGGTAAAATACTGGGAGGTTTCGTCCCGCATGGCTGTGTCCAGATTGTCCACGATGGAACCGGCAGCTATCTTGGCATGGCGTTCCGCCGCTGCATAATGGAGCAATTTTTCCTGCTCTGTTTCAGCAGCTTTGTAGGCATCAATGGCCACGTTCACCGAGTGAATCAGGTTAAACCAGTAGCTGCGCAGTGGGTTGCGGAAATCCAGAAACAAAATGCGGTATCCCGCATCTGTGAGGGTATAGCCACAGCTGCGAAGAAGCTCCCCCTTGCTGTCGGTTAAGATCAGGCTGGCCCCTTTGCCAGCTGAATTCTGATTGACCCGGCTATTGTATTCCACAGTGGGGATGTATACGTTCTTGGTTTTCCCGGCTCCGGGGGGAGCCACCATGAGGGCGGTGCTGTCACTGGTATCCACCAGCCAGCAACCGTTTTCGATTCCTACCACTAAACCCGGCTTTATCTCCTTGCCCATGGGCACCAGCTCATAGGTTTTTTTCTTTTCGCTGTCAGTGGCCCACCGGGCCTTGCCGTACTGCCCATCTCCTACACTTCGGGCGGTAATATCCAATGAATTCCCGGCATAGACCAGCAGAAAGGAAAGCCCCGCCGCTACAATACCCTTCACCGGGAACAGGAAGGGCAAGCAGGAGAATAGTGTCATTAGCGAAGGCTCCGCAATTAGATCTGACAGCCCAAAAAGGGCTGTCAGCAGGAGATAGAGCACGATAAAAAAGAAGAAAAAGAGAATCAGGCGGGTACGTTTGCCAAAATCCCGGAACATAGGTTATCCCCCTTTTTTGTTTTTCCATTTAGGTGTCTGTGTTTGTGTCTGTTGCATCCCTCCTATCGCAAATCCTTGATAAAATTTTCGGTGATCCTCCGCTGGCTTTCCATGGCCCGCTTGTGGCTGATGGTTTCCTCCGGGGAGAGGGCGGTCAGCTCCCGTTCAAAGCCTTCCACCACAAAGTTATAGGCTCGTTGCATCCGGGCAAAGCTTTTATCCATGTCGTAATGCTCCCGATCAATTTTGCGGTAGTAATTGCTGGCATACCGCTTGTTTTGATCGCTCACCGGCAGGCCCATCCGGGTAAGCAGCATAATGGCCAGCCCTTCAGCCTCAAACTCCACCACCTCTTTCGGCTGGGTGCTGGTTTTGTGCATTAGGCCATGGGCCAGTTCATGACAGAGCACCGAAAGCTGGCGGGTATCGTTCAGCTTATCCGACAGGACAATTGCATCGGTAGCCGGTTGATAGAAGCCGCCTAAGCCTATGGAATGGACGTTGTTTACGTTGACTTCAAAGCCCGACTTCTCGGCAAATTGCCGCAGCAGTTCATACAGGTTTTTATGCTCCACGTCCGGGTAGCCCATGGAGTAGATCTGGGGGTAATCCTCCGGTGGACAGGTGGTCTGGGAAATATCAAAGACACTGCCCAGCCGGAAGATCAGCTTTTCCTTGACCGGAATTTCTTCTCGGGCGATCTTCTGTTTTTCCTCCAGCGTTGCCTTGCTGATGCTGACATGGGGTTCCTCCTTGGAACGGAAGAAACTTTTCTGAATCACCGGCGTCCAAATGTAAATGCCCTTTTCTCCTCGCAGGACATTGTAGCCTTTTTTGCGCCAACCTAAAAAGCTGTCTACAAAGGTGGCGTAGGGGTTCTGGCTCTTGATGGCCATGGTATTTCTCAGGCTGTACCGGTAAAACTGCGCCTTAAATTGCAGCAACTCTGCAATGAGATCCGGATTGGTCTGGTAGGTCTGGACAAGTCCTTCCACCTGATCCCGAAGTTCTTCAAAGGTGATGCTCATGATCTTTCCTCCTATACGATGAAATAAAAAAAGAAGCGTCCACAGCGCTTCTTTCGATTGATATATTCTTTATTACAGAACAATGCGGCCATCTTTGTTGAGCTGAAGGTATCTGGCATCGGCAAAACCGGTGGGCCTGAGGCTGGCCAGCCCGGAAATGGTATGAGGGGAGATGAATTGCAGGTGCTGCTCCGGCAAAATAAAGTAGGTGTCCAGCTCGGTGTAGTACAGGGTGAAATAATCCTCCTCCACACTGACGGCCACCAGCTCCATGGGGGCCAATGCGCTCGACACCTCCTGCAACCGGCCCACCATCTCGTGGTATTTATCCGGCATTTGGTCCCACTCTTTCAAAAACTCAAATTCTACCGCTTCCCCATACTGGAAGCGCTCCTTGTCTTGTGTCTCCAAGGTAAAGAAGTGGTTGCCAAGGCTGGTCTGGCAGATGACAGCCCCGGGGACATACCAGCTCATCCAGCTTTCCGGCTGTTCCAAGCTCTGCTTTTCAAAGTCAAACGGGGTCAGATCGTTCACTTGGGTTTGCATACTGTTCATAGTAAAGTCTCCTTCTAAAAATAATAAGCGGCGCAAGCCGGAGCTGCACCGCAAAAAAATAATATTAACGATCAAAGCCGAAGGCAGGGCCGGGAGAGGGGGGCCTGCTTCCCCTAGGAGGATCGGAAGCCTGTTCCACCTGATATTCCAGCTGTTGATTCTTTTTCATAAGGGCTTTGCAAGCTTCTGACAGGTCATGATTCTGATCCCATAGTTCCCCGTACTCCTGCACAAGGGAACGGTGCTCCTCCGTCAACTGCTCATTGCTAATGCGAAGCGCTTCTATTTGATCTTTCAACTCCTTATTTTCCTGACTCAGCCGCAGCATTTCCCCATGCAGGGCACGAATAGCGTCTACACTGTCAGAGGCAAGAGTGCTGATATCCTTTTGCCGGTCCGATAGAGATTCGTAACGTCTGGCCTGATTTTCTTTTTCAGCTACTGCAATCAAAAGAATATCCTGTGCTTTCTGCTCTGTATTTTTCGCAACGGCCTGCAGGCTTTGAATATGGTGTGACGATTTCAGCTGGTCTCGGCTTAAAGAATCCAACTTGACGCCCAAATCCTTATGTACGCTAAACAGCTTCTCATGTTCGCCGGATAGACGGTCATGCTCACTGGATAAGAGATCGTGACCATCGGTCAGACTATCGTGTTCACCGGACAAACCGTTCTTTACATCCAGAAGCTTTTCTTTCAGGCGTTCCGTATGATCCAGAATCTTCTGTGTTTTGCCAAGATACGCAAAGTAGGATCCGAGAAGAGCCGTAAGCCCTGCAATAATGGCTGCAACAATTGTTTCCATCCACCACACCTCTGAATATAAAAATTCATACAAAGCTTTCACTCCATTCTACATAAAATAGGAAACTTCGTCAATTAATATCCAATAGGATATTCCTGCTCCTGTGCTATGCCACGGCGTTTATGTCGCAGCTTGCGCTTGGCCCGTTGTGCTTGCTTTTTATCTTCCCCCTTCGTATTTTGCCATGTATTCTGAGTCTGGTGGAGCAGAGACATTGCAATACCGGTAAAAAGATTGTTGACGATTCTGCGGGTATCAGCGGTTGACAGCACTGCTTCCAATCGAGTAGAATTCCATATTTTCTCCTTCGTTGCTCGCCGCTTTTGGCTCTTCTGCGACGGTTCCAGAGGGGAAACCGCTTCCGGATCTTCCCATACCGGTGCGTCCCAATCTGCCGGTGGTGGGATGTCCTCATCGGAGGGTACCGGGATGCCGTTCTCATCCGACGAAAAAGAAAAATAATCACTGGTGATTGACGGTGGAGCAGCCAGCATGGTAGAATCCCATATTTTCTCCTTCGTTGCTCGCGGCCTCGGCGGGGGAATAACCTTACCCCTTGCAGCCTGCCCCAGCTCCAGTGCTGCCTTGACAATGGCGTTGTGGCAGAGCTTGAGATCTGTTTTGCCCGGCTCAAAAAAGCACTGGTCAAACTCCCGGATGCTGGCCTGTATCTTCTCCGGCTTGGCAACGTACTGGGAGACAAAATTCTTTTGGGCGTCCAGATAGGCAGCATATAGGCCCTGCATATTCGCATCCTGCAAAATAATCTCCCGCAGAATCCTATTGACTTGCCCTTTTACCTCCGGCGGCAGGTAGCCGTACACCTTTTTACCGGGCAGGACTTCCAGCTGATGGGACAGAGCCAGCAGCTGCCGAGCAACCGGGGTATGGGAGTAGTCTTTGGTCTGGATGCTTTCCAGATGCTGCCGGATCTGAAGGGCCATGGCATCCCGCAGCCGGGTCTTTTCCTGCTTCAAAGGTTCTACATCATCCCGAAAGATGGTATTAAGTAGGGTGGATTTCAGAGTTTCCGATGCTACCTGCATCCCCTCCTTCCCACCTTTTACAAACCCTTCCCGGTGGTCTTTGCTGTAAAACAGCAGGTGGACGTGGGGATTATCGGTATTGCCATGAAAGGCGCAGTTAATTACCAAATTTTCTAGTGAGATGTTGTATGCCTTGGCGATCACCGGCGCTTTGGAGCGAATTAGCGCTGCCCACATATCCCGCCGGTCAAAGCCGGTGCGTTTGGCCCCTTCCGTCTCCAATGAGATGATGTGGGACCATTTCCGGGAGTCCTTGTATTCCATGGCCATCGTTTGGGCGTCGGCAATGGAAACATCCCCGGTCAGGCCAAATAGGCCATGACCGTCCGACTTCTCCACCCCGGGCCGCCCTTCGATGTAACCTAAGTAAGAAAAGAAATTGAGGTCTTGGGTTCGGTGATAAGCTTTGCCGTCCTCATTGACCAGCAGCTCCTCATCCTCCACCAGCTCCAATTCCTCCACGGTGATGACGCTGCGCCTTTCCTGTGTCAGTTTTTCATAGGCTTCATAGGTGATAACTTTGCTGCCACCGTCCTTGTAGGTAAGCCGGATTCCGGATACGGATTTCCTTTGAGCCTGTGTCAGGGCAATCCGGGTATCTTCATCCGCCTCCATGGTACTGCCATCCCAGAATAAGATCATCTGGGCTTCGATCTTGTTCCCGGCATATTCCAGACTGTTCAGGACATGCTGGGCGCTGGTGATGTATCCGCTCTTGCAGATAATCTTGGGGCTACTCATCGCTCAGTTCATCCATGCGGAAAATACGCTGGCTCTCTCGGAGGAAATCCAGTGCCCTGAGCCGATAGGTGTGGAGGTCTTTTTGAGAGACTTCCAAGCTCCCGGCAATGATCATGTTCTGGATAGCCGATTGAATGGACAGTTCGCTGATGAGTTTGTTGGTCTTTTGGTTAATGGTGTTTTCGGCCATGCGGAAGCTGGCCTGAATCACCTGTAGAATCTGTTCATTGATGAAGCAGGCTTTCCGGTTCATATAATGGTAGTCCCGGTAGAATTTGATTGCTGTTTCGATCACCTGATTTTCACTTTGTCTCAGCTCGGATGCAATGGACTTAACATCCTCTGCCAACTCGTCACTGTAACGTAGCAGTTTTTCTGCCATCGGTACACCTTCTTTCCAGAAATTGCGATATTTTTGACGTACTGCTACAGGATAAAGGAGTATATCACAAATGATATACTCCGCTACCTCAAATAGCATAGCTATTTGATTTTCTATGATATCACCTATGATATCAACCAGACAAAACAAGCCGTTACTAAAAATATCGCTTTTCTAATTTTTGGCTTACTTATCAGCATTTTGATGATATCATTATGTAAAATTATGATATCATACTACCCGGTTTTTACTTTAGGTATAAGGTTTCTGCTGATATCATGATTTACAAGTCTTAAAAAGGTCTGCACCACTACCGGGTCAAATTGAGTGCCGGTTCCAGCCTCCAAAATGCGCCTGGCATCGGCAGGATCATAGGCCGGTTTGTAGGGCCTTTCATGGGTCAGGGCATCGTACACATCCACCACCGCCATGAGCCGGGCAGGGTATGGAATCTCCTGCCCGGACAGCCCATCGGGATACCCCTTGCCGTCCCATCGCTCGTGATGGTGGCGGCAGACAATTTTCAACACCTCCTGTTCTTCGGGGGAACCGTGCAGATAAATTCCGGCCAGTTTTTCCCCCAGCCAAGTATGGCTTTTTACAATTTCAAATTCTTCTGCTGTCAGCTTTCCGGGCTTTTGCAGCAAATACTGGGGAACGGCCAGCTTACCCAAGTCATGGTGAAAGGCAGCGCTGATCAGTAGCCTTTCCAGCGCCGGTGTATAGGGTATCTCCAAATTTCGGGTATCCAGCAGTACCTGTAATAGGTGTGCCATCAATAGGCGGCTGCGCCGGGCATGGCCGGTGTAGAACGAGGCAAGGGTTTTGTTGCTATGGTTGGAGTCCATGGGATTCCTCCTTGCGGTATAAAAATTCTGTCGGGTCAAGGTGGGAGTTGCGATTCTGGTTGGCATAGATGCCAAAATGCAAATGATGCCCGGTGGAAAGGCCGGGGTAAGGGTCTTGGTTGGGATCGCCGCCCTCCAGCCCGATTACCTGTCCTTGCCGGACAGTCTGTCCCACCCTCACCATCTGCCGGGACAGGTGGGCGTAAAAGGAGTAGAAGGTCCTGTTTTCTTCTTCGTGGCGAATGAGGATGTAGTAGCCGTACCATTCATCCCGGGATACCTGCTCCACCACACCGTCCGCTATGCTCATGATCCTGTCGTGCCAGTTTCCCTGAATGTCAATGCCGGTGTGGAAGTCGGGTGCTCCGGTGACCGGATGGGTTCGGGAGCCGTATCCGCTGGTAATTCTGCCGTTTAGGGGCATAGGGTAGGCACCGTGAAAGACAAGCTCTCTCGGCTCCGGCGAAGAAGAATAAATCATGTGACGCATGACATCCAGCTGTTCATCCCCAAAGGAAAAGGGCGGGGCAAACAGTATCGTCATCAGTTCGGCACCCTCTGCAAACAGGTAGTAGGTAATGGTTTCGGTAGAAGAACCCCCTTCCTCTAAATCTGTTTCATCATCTGCCGGCGTTTCTTCCGGCCCATTGTCAACCTCTATGGTTTCCTCATGCTCTATGACAAAATAGGCTTCCAGAAAGGGCACAATTTCACCCTTTTGGCGCATCAATTCATGGTCATGAAGCAAGTCAATCATGATGAGGTAGCTCAGATCAAAGTCATTTTCAATCTCATATTCGTGCCGTACCTCCTGTATGGCCTGATAGTGAACATTGTTGGAAACATCCCCCACCAGCTGCGGATTGATGATGTACAGCATCCCCACCAGAATCGCTCCGATGATAACCCCCACCAGCAGCAAAACACCGAGAATGGCGGCTAATACAATCCAGAGAATCCGGCGGGTATCTTTGGAACCCAGCGCCTTCAGCATCCAGAGGGGTAGACGGCTCATTTTCCTCCACCGCTGCCGAACAACTCTTTTTCATAGGGCAGCTCACCCACGTGCAAAAGGTATTTCTGGCTTCCTGCCTTCAGGAGACACCGCCCCTGTTTAGGAGTGCTGATGCAGCCGATTTCCCCATCGGTGAGATCCAACAGCCGTTTAATTTGCCCCTTGTCCAGTTCACCCGGGAAAAAGGTGAATTTAAAGGAGGATGTGTTAAACAGAGGTGCTGTAATGTGCATCATTTCCGGGTCAAGAAAATCCCCCAGGCTTTGGGTGGCCGAGCCAATGACGGCGTTGTATTTTCTGGCCCGCTTCTGGAAGTCCCGCAAGTACCCGGCAATGGTAAAGTTCTTCCGGCTCATGAGCAGGTGCAGCTCGTCCACATTAAAGAGCACCTGTTCCTGCCGCAGGGAAATCCGGTTCCAGCAGTAGGTCATGATGTTGAACAGAACGGCCTGTGTCCGCTCCTCCGAGCCGGTACGCAGTTGGGAAATATCAAAGTTGATCATCCGGGACCGGACAATGTTGGTGTGGCCATTGAGCAAAAAGCCAAGGCTTCCATCGTAGGTATCCCGCAGATAGAGCAGCAGAGAGCGGAGCATCTCATCCCCGATCATGGGGTAGCTGTGGTTCCCCGGATGCTGCTGCACATTTTCCACAAACTCGTAGAGGGAAGAAAAGGTGGGATACTGGGTCGAAGGCAGCTGCTGAAAGTCGGTGTGCTCGGTGATGCCAAAGGAGCGGTACATATCCTGTGTGAGAATCATTAAAGCGTTACGCTCGTTGGAGGACATGGCGGGAAAGAGAACCCCAAAGAAGTCCCTCAGCCAGCTTAAATGTTGGAAGAATACCGCATCCTGTGTAAAAGCTCCCAACTCGCTTTCCTCCATCCCGGTTGCCCGGTCTACCTCCTTGTTGGCCATGCGGCGCACCTCAAAGGGATTGATTTTGAAGTTTCCCGCCGCACAGTCTATTACGGTACCACCCATGTGACGGAACAGGTCGCAATACTCCCCGTCCGGGTCGAGGGTAAAGCACGTTATACCCCGCAGCATCATAAAGGTAATAATTTTTTTCATCAACCAGCTTTTCCCCTGTCCACTGTCCCCGGTGATGGAAAAGTTTCCATTGGTGATGTCCAGTGTCCGCAGCCAAAGGTCCAGATACATGTGCCCACCGTCTGCGGTTTTCCCCAAAGGCATTCCCTCCGGGTCGTTGCGGGAGGAATGGCTGAGGGGAAACATCCCGGCAATGGTGGGAGATGGCATGTTGTTGGCGCTGCCGCCAAGCACCTCCCAGCTCAAGGGATATACTCCCAGAAAGCCCTCCTTTTGCTCATAGGTCAGGCTTTCGGTGGTGATGCGAAAGGCCGACAGTTTACTTTTTACCGATTCCCACTTGGTGCGCAGTTCCTTTTGGCTGCTTGCATATAGTTCTATGTAGATGTTGATGTTATAGAGCTTGGAGTTGTTTTCAGCCAGTGATTTGTAAAAGGCAGTTACGCTTTCTCCCTCCACCTCGGCCTGTATCTGCTGGGAGGTTTTGCTGCCATGACCCTTGGCGCTGATGTTGTTCATCTGATTATCCACCAGCCGCCCCGCCTGCTGTTCGTTCATCTGGGAAAGGCGGATGGACATGGTGGTGTTTTTAATTTGAGAAAGCCCGGATAAAAAGCAGGGAATGTCAATGGAGCTGGGAAAGTTCTTGATGAGGATAGTCTTGCGCAGAAAGTCGTTTTGCACCACATGCTGGGGGGTATAAGTCAGACGTTGGGGAGTCAGCCGCTTAGTGAGGGCCAGGCCGTAAAGCTCCTGAAGGTCTACCTTTCCCCGCCGCCACCGCCCAGCTGACTTTTCGGCCATCTTGCGGACTTCCTCCTCAAAGCTATGAAGGTCGGCAAAAAACTCCCGGAGCAGGAAGTTGCGCAGCAGCATGGTAAGCTCCTGATCCTTCACCTGATAGACCGAGAACAGGTCCGCCACCAGATTGTAAAAGGTGGTAAAGTCCTCCCGCTCTTTGGTGATGGCCACCAGATAGTAGCTGCGCTGTACGGCGCTGGAATCGCTCTCCACAGTCTCCATGCTTTTAAGAATGTGATCGATGAGGTAGCCGTAATCGCTTCCCTGCGCCATATCCCGGTAAAAAGCTTTGTTGGCGCTTAAATCCTCTGTTTTGTCGGTAATGAAAATCTGGAAGGGGATGGTGGCGGCATCCAGCAGGGATTCCAGCTTTTCAATCTGAGCCAGCCGCTCCGCCTGTGTCATAATGGAGAGATTGGGCGGCAGGATACGCAGAAACTGGGCCACGCCGTAAGGCGTGGCCACACTGTCCGGCAGCACCCGGAAGTTGATTAATTCACTGATTTTCAATTGCGTCACACTCCCTCAGGGTAAATACTTGGGGCTTTGCGTAAAAACGGTATAGGAGCCGGAAATATCCCAGCACATTCTTTCCCCGGACCGGCCGCCAAAGAAGGACGAATAGCACAGCTGCCAGCAGCAGAAAAAAGTTGCCGGAAAAGTACATCTTCCGCATGATTCCCACGAAAAGAAAAATAAAGATAAAGCCCAGCTCCTCCGGGTGAAAGCCCATCCATGCAAACCGCCCCTTTAACCGGGGCGGTATCACATATTTGACCGACATTGAGTTCCTCCTTTATTTAAATATCATTTTGCAGAGTCCCTGCCCGGCCATCCGTCCGGCCGTACTCAATACTCCCGAGGTGCCGGTACTGTAGCCGAAGCGCTGCAAGGTCTTGCTGACCATGGGTACGCAAAGCCAGAAGGTGATGCCCATGACAAAGTTACCGTTGGTGGTAAACAGCACCCCAAGGTAGTAAAACTGACCCACGCCCGCAGCGCCAGACACGCAGTTAAGCTACAAAGCTCTGTTTT
>CALCSA010000230.1 GCA_937894185.1 uncultured Clostridia bacterium
CTGCTCTACCGGGAAGGGGAGCCAGAGCACTTTTCTCTGGAAAGCCTCTGCGTCATCCCCTCCTATCAGGGCAAGGGGGTGGGCCATCTGGCTATGGATTACCTCCGGGAGCTTCACCCCAAGGCCCGACACTGGGCCCTTATCACCCCGGCGGACAGCTCCGGTAACCGGAAATTTTACCGCTGCCACGGCTTTGCCGTCACCGAAACCTATCAGGATGGGGGCCGGGACGTGGTGCGGATGGAACAGACGTTAACCCCTGCCCCGTAGGGTTGATTCAGCGACAGGGAGGCTTTTCATGAATGGGATGATACGGAAATTTGGCGCCGGACTGCTGGCCCTTGTTCTCCTGTTAACCGGATGCAGGGCCGAGCCGCCTCCATCGGCAGAGCACGTGCTGCCGGAAACCTACGACGAGGCTCTGTGGCTTTTGGCCAAAGAGCACGGCGTCGTTCTTTCCCAAGAGGAGGAGAGCACCATTCGGACAGAGGCTCTTCGGGACGCTGCGGATTTGGGAGAGGACGCTGCTCTGCTGGAGAAGGAGCACAGCCGTGATCTGCTGGAACAGAAGCTGCGGGACACTTTATTCCCCGATGTATTTGCAGAAGACGCCAAGGTGCAGGAGTGGTATCAGGCCAGGGTTTCTGCTTTGGAGCAGGCCTTTGAGAAGGACCCGGGGCTTTTCAAAAGCCAACAGGAGGGCTATGACCTTTACGGCGGAGTTCCCCCGCTGGTGATTCCAGAAGGTTATGTTCGCTTCAGCCATATCCTCACATCTCAAGAGGAGACGGCCCGGCAGGTGTGGGAGGCTCTGGAGGCAGGGCAGCCCTTTGATGCCCTGCTGGAGCAATACAACGAGGACCCCGGCATGAGAGAGGCTCCCTTTGCACAGGTGGGGTATTTGGCGGGGCCTTATCCCAGCGCCCGGGACTTTACGCCGGAGCTGAAGGAGCAGGTGCTGGCCCTTGAGGAACCGGGGGAGTACAGCCCGGTCTTTTCCACCGGGGCGGGGTTCCACATTGTGCAGCTGCTGGAAAAGCAGCCGGGAGGAACACTGCCTCTGGAAGAAGTCCAAGAGCCCATCACCCGACTGCTGACCACTGCCCTGCGGCAGGAATTGCTGGAGCAAACCATTTACGGGGAGTAGAATCTAGCCTGTAATCTACAAAAATCTGATAGCAAAGAGGCGGCCTGCTGATGCGGACCGCCTCTTTTGGTCAGAAATACCTTTTTGATTCAAGGCAATTATTCAAAGGACTCTACCCGGATGCCGGACTTTACTTTTTCCACATCCTCCAGCACCCGGTCTACATAGGTGGAGGGGGTGAGGAAAAAGGGTTCCTCCCCGGTTTGAATCAAATACCGCCGGGTGGGGCCGTAATAAAACCTGACCGATTGCATCCCACCGGAATCATCGGTGTAGGTGATGGCGAGAGCGGGCTTTTGGGATGCCGGGGTTTCATCGGTGTGCTCCGCCAGCCGGGCAGAGATGAGGGTGATATAAAACCGCAGGAAGTTTTCGGTATCGATGGGGCTGTCGTCCAGAGTGACGGTGCGCTCCCCTTCTCCGTTGGAGGAAAGAAGAAAGCGGTAGCTTTCCCCTGATTCCAAGTCAAGGGTGATCTCCTGCAGGCGGTCAATGTCGGGGGTATAGGCAAATGGGTCCATCAGCTGGGTGTACTGCAGGTCCAGCCAAGGGAGCAAATCGGCCCGGACGGTATAGAGCAAGGGGATGCCTTCCCGGTAGAGGTAGACGGTTCCCCCGGCGTCGGGAGCGGTGGCGGAGAGATAGAATTCCCCCCAGCTGCCCGAAGCTTCCGCCGTGGCAT
>CALCSA010000231.1 GCA_937894185.1 uncultured Clostridia bacterium
TGCCTCGTTGGCTGTTTCCGGTGCCCATGTGTACGGAGGTGGCCTACAGGAAGGAAAGGCGTTTCGCCTGCTGAAGGTTTATCTGCAGCAGGTATCTGCATAAAAGGAAAACAACGAGAAAATTTAGGAGGATTACAATGAAAAAGCTGCTTGCACTATTGCTGACCCTGACCCTGATCGCAGGATTGACGGCCTGCGGTTCGTCCGATGCACCGTCTGCTTCTTCTGCCGCCCCCGTACAGTCCGAAGCTGCTTCCGCCCCCCAAACCGAAGGCGAAGCCCCTGCCGATAACGGCGCGGAAGAAATTGCGCCCCCTGCCTCTCCCTACAAGTATTCTATGGCCAGCGGATCGGTAGGCGGAAACTTCTACCTGATGGGTGGCGGCATTGCGCAGGTAATCAACCAGCATCTGCCCGAGTACTTTATGTTCACCTCCGAGACCACCGGCGGAAGCACCGCCAACCTGAGCATGCTTCAGAGCGGCGATGCCGAACTGGGTATCAGCATGACCGCTTCCCTGAGCGAATCGCAGAAGGGGGAAGTGGAGTGGACCGCCGGCGTCAAGCACGACAAGCTCCGCGGCGCACTGGCCCTGTATCCCTCTTGGCTGACCATCTACACTCTGGATGGCTCCGGCATTGAGACTATGGCTGATCTGGACGGAAAAATTGTTGGTCTGGGCTCCAAGGGTATGGCCATGGATACCATCTTCCGCCAGTTCTTCGAGGATCGCGGCATCACCCCCAAGCAGATCCACAACGACGGCCACTCTGCCACTGCCACCGCTCTGGGCAACGGCGTCATCGATGCGGCTATCCTGTTCTCCTTCCCTCCCTTTGCATCCATCAGCGAGTTGGAGAGCACCAAGAACCTGAAGTTCATCGCCCTCAACGACGACGAGCAGAAATATCTGACCGAGACCTATGACTTCTACAAGGCCGATGCGATGCCCGGCGGCTCCTACAAGAGCGCTCCCGAAGAGGTGCAGGGTGTTTCCGAGTGGAACATGCTGGTTTCCAGCGTAGATGTTCCCGAAGAGCAGGTTTACCTGATGGTCAAGGCTCTGTGCGAAAATCAGGCCGACATGATTGCCGTACACCACAGCGCCGAGTATATGACCGCCCAGAACACTCTGAACTTCAACATTCCTCTTCATGCGGGAACGGTCCGTTACCTGAAAGAGGTTGGCATCGAAGTCCCGGCTGAACTGATTCCGCCGGAATACGCAGAATAATTTACCCCCACATCCCTCTTTCTCCCATAGCAGGGGAAGGGGCGAATAGGAGTGAGCCCATGGATTCCAAAGGATTTTCTTACGAGGTATTTCGCAAATACTTCATCATCGCGCTCTCTGTGTTTACCGGCCTTTTGCACATTGGAAACTTTACCTTTCTCCCCATGGAGAGCATCAAGTTTTTTGCATGGCATCTGATGTTGGGACTGGTCTTTGTGTTTTTGTACACACCCACCAGCAAAAAGAACCCCAAAGCCTGGCTTTGGCTGGACTGGCTGTGCATTTTGCTCACCATGGTGGTGGGAATCTATGTAATCTTTAACTACAACCAGTACGTTGTGATGATGCAGACCAACAGCATGACAAAGATTCTGTATGTGTTTGGTATCATCACCACCCTGCTGGTGCTGGAAGCCGCCCGCCGGGTACTGGGACTGGTGCTGCCCCTGATAGCGGTCATCACCATTCTCTATGCCCTGTACGGCGGCAACCTGCCCGGTCTGCTGGGCCACAGAGGCTATAGCTTTGCCCGGGTGGTCACTACTATCTTCAGCGATCAGGGCGTCTACGGAACTCCCATTGGAGTTTCCGCTTCCAACGTGTATCTGTTCTTGCTGTTCGCGGCATTTTTGGCGGCTTCCGGCGCGGATAAGATTTTCCAGGACATCGCCATTGCCCTGACCGGGCGCAAGCGGGGCGGCCCCGCTAAGATGGCTGTTGTGGCCAGCGCCCTGTTTGGAAGCATCTCCGGCAGCGCTGTGGCCAATGTGGTCAGCACCGGCGCTTTTACCATTCCGCTGATGAAGCAGCAGGGCTATAAAAAACGGTTTGCAGGCGCGGTGGAAGCCGTAGCCTCTACCGGCGGGCAGATTATGCCTCCCATTATGGGAGCGGCAGCCTTTGTTCTGTCCGACATTTCCGGTACTCCCTACGCTACCGTCTGCCTTGCGGCACTGCTTCCGGCGATGATGTACTATCTCACCCTGTTTAAGATGGTGGATCTGGAATCGGTGAAGTACAATCTTCAGGGCGTGCCGGAGGATCAGCTCCCCGACCTGAAGGAATCGATGCACAGCGCCTTTAAGCTGTTTATTCCTCTGGCCATTCTGCTGTTCCTGCTGCTGGTGCTTCAGACTACACCCATGCTGGCCGCTATCTGGTCCATGCTGGCGATTGTGGTCTGCGGTATGATAGACAAACAGAACCGTCTGACTCTGGACGGCATTTTGGAAGGCTTTGTAGAGGGCAGCAAGGGCTTGACACAGGTGGTTTCCGCCTGTGCCTGTGCCGGGATTGTCACCGGTATGTTTGCCCTGACCGGTCTAGGCCTCAAATTCTCCGATTTTGTGGTGAGACTGGGCGGCTCCTCTATTTTGCTCAGCCTGTTGCTTTCCATGGTGGTATGCGTCATTCTGGGAATGGGGCTTCCCACCACGGCATCTTACATCATCTGTGCCACGGCTATTGCGCCTGCACTGATTAAAATCGGCGTACCCTCTCTGGCGGCTCACCTGTTCCTGCTGTATTTTGCCTGTATCTCTGCCATTACCCCTCCTGTGGCAGTGGCGTCCTACGCTGCCTCCAGTATCGCGGAGGAAAACGCCCTCAAGGTGGGAACCACCGCTGTCAAACTGGGAATTGCGGGTTTTGTGCTGCCCTTTACCTTTGCCCTCAACCCCGATTATCTCCACTTTGGACTGGACCTGACCACACTGTGCACTTGGATTTCTGCCGTTACCGTTTGCTATGCGGTGGCCATTGCCATTCAGGGCTATGTGGAACAGAAGATTACGGTGGTGGAACGGCTGCTGTATCTGCTGGTGGTTGCCACAGCCATCCAATCCGATTTTCTGATTTCCCTTTTTGGCTGGACGCTGTTTGCCGGGCTGTACTTCTTCCGGGTTCGTCAGGCTAAACGCGCCACCCCACAGGGCGCATAACCATTTTTACTTACCTGCTTACAGTATAGAAGGGCGGCGCCGCAGGCTCCTATGGAGCTTGCGGCGCCGCTCGCCTGTGTCCGGCAGGGAAGGGAAGCCCCGAGAGCTGCCCGGCAGGCAGGGGGTAACAAATACCCCGGATGTTTAAACATATGGATATTTTTGATGTTACGCTCTTTGACAGCCGCAAGAGCAAAAGTGCCCGGGAGCGATCTCGATTACCTCGTCCCTCGTTTCAAAGCACTGGGGGACTGGACAACTCG
>CALCSA010000232.1 GCA_937894185.1 uncultured Clostridia bacterium
GGTAGCCATGCTGGATCTGGTCATCTCCTTCTCCCGCCGCTCTCACGAGGCACTCAAGGCCGGAGCCGACATTGGCGGCATCTTCGACATGAAGGTGAGGGAGAAGATCGCCCGCGCCAAGTTTATCCCGGAGGAAGAGGCTCTGGATTATATCAAGAATACCAAGCAGGAATTGGAAGCGGAGCTTTCCTCACTGCTGACAAAGGAGGCCGCTGACAATGATTAAGGAATACAGGACCATTCAGGAAGTGGCTGGCCCTTTGATGCTGGTCAAAGACGTGGAAGGCGTTGCCTTTAACGAGCTGGGCGAAATCGAACTGCCCGACGGCAGCGTTCGCCGCTGCAAGGTGCTGGAAGTCAACGGCAGCAACGTGCTGGTACAGCTGTTCGAAAGCAGCACCGGCATCAATCTGGAACACTCCAAGGTCCGTTTTTTGGGCAAGAGTCAGGATATGCCTGTTTCCGAGGATATGCTGGGCCGGATCTTTTCCGGCATGGGAACCCCCATTGACGGCGGCGCCAATATCATCCCCGACAAGCGGATGGACATCAACGGCCTGCCCATGAACCCCGCCGCCCGAGACTATCCTTCCGAGTTTATCCAGACCGGTGTTTCCGCCATTGATGGCCTGAACACTCTGGTTCGGGGGCAGAAGCTGCCCATCTTCTCCGGCTCGGGACTTCCCCACGCCAAGCTGGCGGCTCAGATTGCCCGTCAGGCCAAGGTGCTGGGAACTGAAAGCAAGTTTGCCGTTGTGTTTGCCGCCATCGGCATCACCTTTGAAGAAGCCGACTTCTTCATCGAGGACTTCCGGGTGACCGGAGCCTTGGACCGCACTGTTCTTTTCGTCAACTTGGCCAACGACCCGGCCATCGAGCGTATTTCCACGCCTCGTATGGCGCTGACCGCCGCCGAGTATCTGGCCTTTGAAAAGGATATGCACGTGCTGGTTATCCTCACCGACATCACCAACTACGCCGAGGCTCTGCGGGAGGTTTCCTCCGCCCGCAAGGAAGTGCCCGGCCGCCGGGGTTATCCCGGATACCTGTACACCGACCTTGCCACTCTTTACGAGCGGGCGGGGCGGCGGAAGGATTCGAACGGTTCTATCACCATGATTCCCATTCTGACCATGCCGGAGGATGACAAGACCCACCCCATCCCCGACCTGACCGGATATATCACCGAGGGACAGATCATCCTGTCCCGGGAGTTGTACCGCAAGGATGTGACCCCGCCCATCGATGTGCTGCCCTCTCTGTCCCGTCTGAAGGACAAGGGCATCGGCGAGGGAAAGACCCGGTCAGACCATGCGGGAACCATGAACCAGCTGTTTGCCGCCTACGCTCAGGGCAAGGAGGCCAAAGAGCTGATGACCATTCTGGGCGAGGCCGCTCTTTCCGAGTTGGACCTGCGCTACGCCAAGTTTGCCGACGAGTTTGAAAAGCACTATGTCTCTCAGGGCTACGAGACCGAACGCTCCATCGAGGAGACTCTCTCCATCGGCTGGGAGCTGCTTTCCATTCTGCCCGCCAGCGAACTCAAGCGGATTCGCCCTGAATTTATCGAGAAATATCTGCCCAAGAAGGCGCAGTAAGGGGGGACTGATATGGCCCTGATACGCGTCAACCCCACACGGATGGAATTGGCTAACCTCAAGAAAAAGCTGAGAACCTCCCAAAAGGGGCACAAGCTCCTCAAGGATAAGCGGGACGACCTGATGAAGAAATTCCTGGCCCTGGTGCGGGAAAATCAGGAGCTTCGCAAAACCGTGGAAGAAAAGATCATGGGAGTATACGAAGGCTTTGTCATTGCAGGCGCTGTGATGAGCCCTGCCGCTCTGGATGAAGCACTGATGATGCCCAAGCAGAAGGTGGAGTTGGAAGTGGGCTCCGAAAACCTGATGAGCGTCATTGTGCCGGTGTTTACCTTTGAGACTTCCGGCGGGGAAGGGGATAACTACTCTTATGGCTTTGTCTCCACCTCCGGCGAGCTGGACAGCTCGGTGGCCGCTCTGGCCGATGTGCTGCCCTACATGCTCAAGCTGGCGCAGATGGAAAAGAGCGCTCAGCTTTTGGCCGAGGAAATCGAAAAGACTCGCCGCACGGTAAACGCCCTCGAGTATGTCCGGATTCCCGACTTGCAGGAAACCATCCGCTATATTCGGATGAAGCTGGAAGAAAACGACCGGGGAAATACCACCCGCCTGATGAAGGTTAAGGATATGATTGTTCAGCAGGGGATTGAGGAACAAAAAGCCCGGGACGAAATGGCCGGCTGATTCCAACACAACATTAAAAAAAGACGCCTCGGCCGGAGGCGTCTTTTTTTGCGAATCAGGCTGGAATAATGCTTGACAATTCCCGCCGAAAAAGCTATACTAGAAAACGGACTTGCAGCTTAGGGGTATAGCTCAGTTGGTAGAGCAGTGGTCTCCAAAACCACGTGCCGAGGGTTCAAATCCTTCTACCCCTGCCATATAAACCGCATGAGCATCGTGCTTATGCGGTTTTAATTATGCCTAAAAACAGTGCTTGACCCCCTTGTTTGACCCCTTAATGTTCCTGTCGACAACTTCTATGGTATCCTTAAACAAGAATGCATCTACCGCTAGAACATTCAGTCCCTTTCCCAAGCAAATCCTTGGTGACAATTACATTCCTTTCTAAAATTTTGGACGCATTTAACTGAAATATGGACTGGCTCCATTCCAGAAACATCGCCAGCCCGTTCCCCCAGAGCAACCTTCTGCGCTGGCCACGGGAATCTGCCGTTATTATGCCCTATTGAGGGCGATGTCCAGACAGATATCCCCTATCGAGGTGGTGATGCAGCACTGGGTGTGCTGGGTGTATTCCTTTTGGCTGTCGGGCCTGCCCTGAACCGGGGGGAGAATGTCGCAGGTAAGGTGATCGGCAGACAGCAGGGTCATCACGGTTCCGCTAATGATGTTGGCAATCTCGGAAACGGCGGAAGCGACAAAATCATCCACGCTGTCCATCTCCATACCACTGAGGATTTGCACAATATTCAGAGAGGTGTTGCTGGGGAACCGATAGGTGATGACGCCTTCCAGATCACCGACCATACCCACCGCGATTTCCAGATTTTCTTGTCCTTCATCGAATTGTTCCGCCGAGCGTTCGGCAATATCAGAAAGGTCCAGCATGGTTTGCAAAACCTGACGTGTAGCATCCAAAAATGGGGTATACAGCTCAGTTTTCATCGTTAGCCACACCCTTTTCGATGGCGTAAGAGGCAATGCGCTGATCTTCCACGGCCACGTGGTTGACCAGCCACGCCAGCAACCTGCCGCCAAACTGCTGCATTAATTGCTGGTCAAAGCCGTTCTTCTTATATTGATCGGAAACCTCCATCACAAACTCTACCATTTCGTCGTGCTTCTTCTTATGTTCCTGAAGGCCGGGGTAGCCGATCTTTTCCTGATAGGCCTCCTCATGGCTGAAGTGTTCCACTACATAAACCTTCATAAACTCCAGAGTCTCGTTGACCTCATGCACTTTATCCTCCCAAGATTGGTTGGAGCGCAGGGTTTTCATAAAGGCTTCCACACGCCGGAACAGTTCCTTATGCTCTCTATCAATCAGGGCCACGCCCAGCTGGTACTTATCTTTCCAAAACATGATTTTTTCCTGCCTTTCTCTTCAAATGGGTGTTTTCTTCTTTCTGTATTATATCAGTTTATTCAGCAGAATTTCAAGTTTTTTCCTATCATTCAACAGAAAGAGAGAGAACAACAGGCACTAAACCCATTTTTGCTCTGTTTTGGAGAAAAAGAGGGGATTATGAAAAAACAGGGTGTGGGAATACTTTCCACACCCTGTTTTGATTGGTGGCATATGATGTAACAACATACCGAAAGGAGATCGCTATGAACCGATATTGTATGCCGGAGCAGCCGGAGGCTCCAGCCCCCGCCACTACTTATGAGATCTGTGATTGTGGACCAGACCCCTTTGCCATCAACATAAACTGCGCCACCCTGCAAAACCAGTGCTTTCGCCGGGCCTTGTGGACCGGACACTACCTGCAACTCACCCTGATGTGTATCCCCGTAGGAGGAGAAATTGGACTGGAGATTCACTCGGATACCGACCAGTTTCTTCGTCTGGAAGCAGGACAGGGCATGGTCCAAATGGGCAAGTGCAAAGAGAGGGTGGATATGCAGCGTTGCCTTTCCAAAAACGATGTGGTACTGGTCCCGGCCGAAACTTGGCACAACATCGTCAACACAGGCCGCTGCCCTCTTAAAATCTATTCCATCTACGCGCCGCCCCATCATCCCCACGGAACCATTCACAGAACCAAAGCAGAGGCCGACGAAAGTCACCATTGAGCGGCCCGACCCAAAAGGTCAACACTGAGATCATCCGGCATACCTGTTGCTTTTAAAACAAATCCGATGTTCTGTTTTTTGATTGGTATCGACAAAATTCGGGAATGTTTTCCCGCCGGATGCCAAGAGGACGAGGTAAACAGCTTGTCAAGCTACCTCACCCACTCAGGAGGAGGTTCATATAATGTAGCAGCCCTACAGGGGGCATTATTTTTTGGGGGTGACAATGATGTGTTGTAACAGTTGTTGGAATAGATGCTGTGGTTGCGGCTTTTGGGATGACGGAGACTGCGGATGCAATTTCTGGGATGACAGGGGCTGCAGATGTAGATGCGGATGTGGCTGCGGTTGCAGATGTGGCTGCGGATGCAATCGGCGATGCGGCAGATTTTTCTGCTAGCGATGATATGTTGCGCGGCCAGACTTTTTGTCTGGCCGCTTTGTTGTAGGCTTGGTTCCGGCAGTCCCTGGAGAGCGTCTGTAAACCCCAATTCGGGCCAAAACAGCGTAAATTTAGTGGTTTTCTTTGTTGTTGCCGGTAGTCATGGGTCAGCATTCCTTCCTCCTCCGCCCCAAAACCGATCAAAACTGACTCCCTAAGCAGGCTTGAAGCCACCCTCTAGGACATTGGCGGGGAGACCGAGGGAAGGTTGCCTAAATTGTTGGATTCACTTTGATCCGGCAGGGATTTCAGGTATTCGTTGCCTTTGCGGGAGGAGATGCCCACTCCCTGAATGCCTCCCTGCCGCGCCAGCTGCACCGCATCGGCTTTGCCTAGAATCCGCCCGTCGGACAGCTGGTATCCCGTCACCCTGCCCTGTTCCTTGACCAGCGCGGTGATCTGCTTGGCATCTGCGCCGGGCGTGGGAATATCCTTCATGGCCATCAGAGGCAGTTGACTCATATCCAGTGGTTGATTCATGATACATTCTCCTTTTTACCGAGTCCTTTTTCGCAGCGGTTGCCCCAACAATCCAGCAGGGAACCATCGCAATAAAACGAGATAATCTCGCAGTGATTGGCGCAGCCCGGGCAGGTGTGAGCCCCGGTCTGAAAATGCAGGTCTACAATGTCGCAGTCAAAGGGTTTGGAGCGTTTGGCCCCCCGGGACAGCAGGGCCGCCCCCACCGCCCCCATCAGATGGGAGTCGGCGTCTACCGAAATGTCGCTGCCCAGCTCTTCCCGGAATGCCTGCACTACCCCTTTATTCTTGCTTACGCCTCCCTGAAATACAATGGGTTCCAATAGTTGCTTGCCTTTTCCCACATTGTTCAGGTAGTTGAGCACCACCGCATGGCAGAGTCCGGCCACTAAATCCTCTTTGCCGTAACCCGCCTGAGCCTTGTGGACTAAATCCGATTCGGCAAAGACGGTGCAGCGGGCGGCGATTTTGGCCGGATGCCGGGACCGCAGAGCCACATCCCCCAACTCCTCCACCGGAATGTCCAGCCGCTTTGCCTGAGAGGAAAGAAAGGCTCCCGTTCCGGCGGCACAGAGTGTATTCATGGCATAATCGGTGACCACGCCCCCGCTAATCAGAATGAGCTTGGAATCCTGTCCGCCAATCTCGATGATGGTGCGAACATCGGGGTGGCGGGATATGGTTCCTTTGGCGTGGGCCGTGATCTCATTTTTGACGGCATCGGCCTTCAGCATGGCGCCGATCAGCCGCCGGGCCGAGCCTGTTGTCCCCACCGACTGGATGCTCACCCGGG
>CALCSA010000233.1 GCA_937894185.1 uncultured Clostridia bacterium
AGAATGGGGTTCAGGGCGGTCATGGGGTCCTGAAAGATCATGGAAATATCCTTGCCGCGGAAAGAGCGAAGCTCCTGCTTGGAGGCTTTCAGCATATTTTTGCCGTTGAAGAGAATCTCTCCCCCCACAATCTTGCCGGGAGGATTGGGGATCAGGTTCATCAAGCCCAGAGCAGTAGTGGTTTTACCTGCACCGGTTTCACCCACAAGGCCCAAAGTTTCCCCTTTATCGATGTCAAAGCTCAGACCGTTCACCGCTTTGACCGTACCTTCGTCGGTGATGTAATGAATGGATAAATTGCGAACCGACAATAGTTTTTCACTCATATGTTGCGCCTCCCTAATTCTTCAGCTTGGGGTCGAGAGCATCCCGCAGGCCATCCCCGAAGACGTTGAGGGCAAATACGGTCAGCATAATGGCAAGTCCCGGGAAGAGCACCATATACCACTGGTCACGCATAAAGCTGCGGGCGGCCGAGAGCATTGCGCCCCATTCCGGTGTGGGTGGCTGAATGCCCAGTCCCAGAAAGCTCAGGCTCGCCGCCAGAATAATGGATGTGCCTACGCCCAAGGTGGACTGTACGATGATGGGAGCCATGACGTTTGGGAAGATATACCGCATAATAATGCGGGTGTTGCTGGCTCCGATGGATCTGGCGGCCTCTACAAACTCCTGATCCTTGACAGTGAGGGTGGAGGCCCGGACAACCCGGGCAAAGGTGGGCACCGAGCTGATGGAAACCGCTATCATGGCGTTGGTGAGTCCCGGCCCCAGTGTAGTGGCGATGGCGATGGCCAGGATGGTCTTGGGGATGGACATGAGGATGTCGTTAAAGCGCATGATGACGGTGTCGATCCGGCCGCCAAAGAATCCGGCGATGGCTCCCAGAATACAGCCGATCAAAGCCCCGCCCGCCAGAGAAATGAACCCGATTTGCAGAGAGATGCGGGTGCCGTAAATCACACGGGACAGAATATCCCGCCCGTAGTTGTCGGTGCCGAAGGGATACTCCCAGGATGGAAACTGGGAAGCAACACTATAATTTTGCAGATCGTAGGGATAGGGAGCCACAATATCCGCAAAGATTGCCAGCAGTACCAAAAGCACCAGTATAATCATTCCAAACACGGCCAGCCTGTTTTTGCAAAGCCGGCGCCAGATATCTTTGCCCTGACCCCGCTTTTTCTTGTGTTGGCCGGTTCTTGTTGTCGTATTCATTGTGATACCCCCTTGCCTGCCGCTGCCACAGGTGTAGACTTCATTTTAGCGGAAGACTTTTGGTATTGGGTTTTGATGCGAGGATCCACAAAAGCATAAAGAAGGTCGATGAACAGGTTGAGAATGGAAAACATAATGGCGATCACCAAAACGCCTCCCTGCACAATGGGATAGTTCCTCGCCTTAATGCCGTCAACCATCAGCTTGCCAAGGCCGGGAATCGCAAACACCTGCTCGTTGACCACGGCGCCGCCAAGGGTAATGGCAAACTGAATTCCGATGACGGTGATAATGGGAATCAGCGCGTTTTTCAAAGCGTGTTTGAAGATGATTTTTCCCTCGCTCTGACCCTTGGCCCGGGCAGTGCGGATGTAATCCTGCCGGATTACCTCCAGCATACTGGAGCGGGTCATCCGGGTAATGGTGGCCACCGAAAGGGCGCTGATGCTGATCACCGGCATGATGTAGTACAGGGGGCCGTAGAGTCCCGAGGCGGGAAGCCAGCCCAAATACACCGAAAAGAACAGAGTCAGCAGCAGGGCCAGCCAGAAGTTGGGCATGGTAATGCCGAGGAGAGCCAGAACCATGGTGACGTTATCCAAAATGGAATACTGACGGACCGCCGAGATAATTCCCGCCGGTATGCCGATGCAGATGGCGAACAGGGTAGAGAAAACCGCCAGCTTAAAGGTAACGGGAAGCCGCGCCATAATCTCGGTGGTAACAGGCAGCTTAGTGGTATAGGAGATGCCAAGATCCCCTTGGATCACACCGGTCAGATAGCGCAGGAATTGTTCCAGAAAAGAGTCGTTGAGGCCCATTTCTTCACGAAGCAGTTCCACTTCTTCCGGAAGAGCGTCATCACCCAGAATCAGCCGGGCGGGGTCACCGTCGGTAAAAAACATCATGGTAAAGATGATGAAGATCACTCCCAACAACACCGGAATGGTCATTATGATGCGCTTTACAACAAATCGTAGCATTGGGCATACTCCTTTTGCAGTTTAAAAGCAGGTTTCTACCTTATTTCCAGGATGACACAGCGCATAGAAACAGAAGAGGCGGTGGCGATGATGCAAAATCGCCACCGCCCTCCAAATCTGTGCAGGGTTATCTGCAGAAAATGAAGCCTCAATCACTGCAGCAATCACACGGTATCCCATTGGTCATTGGGAATTCCCATAGAGCCAACACGACTCCGGCATTCATTGGAAGCGCTAAATCATGCCGTTTATCTGTGCCGGAGTCAGAACATTGGTTTAAGCAAATTTTACCTGAGTCAGATCGGGAACCAGGCTGGGGGCAAACTCCAGACCGGTGATGTAAGCGCGAGTGCCAAAAGCAGCTCTGGGGAATGCCAGAGGAATGCTGTAGCATTTCTCGAACAGGTAGTCCTGCAGTTCCCCGTAGATTGCGATACGGTCAGCTTCTGCGTAGGTTTGGCGGCCCTTGTCCAGCAGGTCCTGAATGTGCTGGTCGTTGTGGCGGATGGAAATAGTGCGGTAGATCGGCCAAATCATCAGGCCGGCGTCGGGGTCGGCCATGGCAACGGTGGGAGCCATGGAAGCAGCGGGGCATTTGCCATCGTTATTCAGCTGGGTCTGGGTGGCAAGGTCGACAATTTGGATGTCAACTTCCACGCCGATTTGACCCCACATGTTCTTGACCACTTCGGCCACAGTCATGTTGATCTGGTTTTCCATGGTGTAGTACTCCATCTTCACGCCGTTGGGATAACCAGCTTCGGCCAGCAGCGCCTTGGCCTTTTCCACGTTATACTCATAGGGACCCACTTGCTTGTAGCCCAGGATAGAAGGGGCGTAGAAGCTGTCGGCCACGGCGGCCTGTCCCTGATAAGCGGTTTTTACTAGGTTTTCCATATCCAGAGCGTAAGCCAGTGCCTTGCGGACCTTTTCGTTGTTGGTAGGCTCCATGGAGTTGTTGAGAAGGATAAAGCTGTGGGATTGGCTCTCGCCGGCAACAAGAACGGTTTCTGGATTATACTCAATGCGCTCCCAGTCGGAGAAAGGCAGTTCCATGGCGATGTCGATTCCGCCGGTTTCCAGATCAATGGCGCGGGCAGAGCCTTCGACAATGATGCGGGCCACTGCTTTTTTGAAGGGAAGGGTCTCGCCCCAGTAGCCTTCGTACGCTTCCAGCTCAATGCGGTCGCCGGAAACCCACTCTTTAAACTTCATGGGACCAGTTCCCACAGGAGCACGGCCAAAGGCATCTTCGCCGGCAGTTTCCCGGGCGTTTTTGCTCAGCATAGCGCCGCGGAAGGAGGCCAGAGCCTCAAACAGAGGAGCATAGGGAGCCTTTAGCTTCAGTTCCAGAGTGTGCTCGTCCAGAGCCTTGGTAGCGTCGGGATCGATGCTGCCGAAGAGGTTGGCGCTAAAGGAGCTCTGGGAACCCAGAATCAGGGAGTAGGCGGCATCTTCCGCGGTAAACTTGCTGCCGTCGTGGAAGGTGACGTCATCGCGAAGCTTAAAGACAAAGGTGGTCTCGTCTTTCTGCTCCCACTCGGTAGCCAGCCAGGGAATAAAGTTGCCGCTGGCATCTTTCTTGATCAGGGTTTCGTAGATCAGGGTACCAACGGTAAAACCCTGCTGTTTGGAGTGCATGTAGGGATCGAGAGTAGCCGGTTCCTGATCCAGAGCAAAGATGAGGTCATCTTTACCTGCGGGAGTTGCAGCGGTAGGGGCGGGAGCAGCAGTGGAGCTTTCGCCACCACCGGGAGCAGCAGAAGCGCTTTCGCCGCCGGGAGCAGGAGCATTCGAGCCCGCATTGCCGGACGATTGTCCGCAGGCTGTCAATCCGAGAACCATAACCATGGCCAGTAATAACGAGATAATTTGACGTTTTATCATTTGACAGGATCCTCCTTTTCAATATTGTAAAGCCGGGATTCGGCTGTTACACGGGATTAGTTAAAGAACGCCCATGATCTTCCACCAGGGAAGATAAACCCCAAACAAAATTGGGAAGATAACCAGCGAGATGACGATTCCCATCTTGGTGACATAGGAAGCCGGAAAGTATCCGTTGGAGGAACCGATCATCATGGAAACCGAGTGAAAGGGCAGTATGTAATGGGCCGCCAGACTGGTATGACAGATCAGCAGTACCGCCGTGGAGGAAAGGATTCCTTCGCTCACCATAATCAGCCCGGGGAGCACCACCGACATGGTAGTAGTGTTGCTGCCAAGGATCAGATGCATCCCCATGGAGACCAGCACCATCACCGCCATATAGCCCAGGGAATACTGGGACGGAAAAAGCTTGGCCACCCGGGAAAAAACGATTTCTGCAATTCCGCTGGCCTTGATCACCGCTCCAATAGAGAAGGCGGCGGTCAGGAAAACCAAGGTGGTAATGTCGATGGCGCGAAAATCTCCGGGTTTGAGCACTCCCAGTCCAAACAGCAGAATGGTGGCCACCAAAGTCACCAAAGTGGAATTGATGGAAAACGGGAGCAGCTGTCCTAACAGTCCTCCCCCCGCCCACAGCACCACAGTACAGATCACAACGGCTGCCACCAGCTTTTCCCGCTTGGTCAGAGGTTGCCGGACCGGGGGTGCCTCCTTAGGCACAATGGTGACCCCATGGAGCTCCTTGCGGAACAGAAGCAGGATCAGCCCAAAAAGCACGGTGCAGAAGATCAGGGTGGGAAGGGCCATGTAGGCCATCCACTGGCTGTTGGTGATGTCCGACTGAGCAAAGCGGATCGCTGCGGTATTGAGGATGATGTCGGCATCCACCGCCACCATATTAACGGTGACATAGTAGGCAAAGATGGAAAACAAAATCACCGATGCCGCCTTGGGTGGAGCCGTGGTCTTTTTTAAAAAGCTGCGATAGATTCCCGCCACCACAATCAGCCGTGCAAGAGGCTGGGGTATGATGTAGATGGAGGCCATCATCACCAAAACAACGGAGAGTAGCGCGCGGGCCGGGGTCTTGACATACCGGAACAGCAAAGGCTCCAGAGTGCGCTGGGTCAGGCCGGAATTCTCGATCCCCTGAGAGAACAGGTAGGTGAGCACAATGAGGACAAAGGTTTCCGACAAGGGGAACGAAAACACCGTCCGCATGGGTGCGGAGCCAAAGATCATAAAGGTGCCGAGTAAAAAGAGAGACGCAGTGATTTTGCTTACCAGTCCGGTGGACCACCAGGTAATAACCAGAACCAATGCCGCGGCAATTAAGCTTTGTTTTACCGTCATACCCAAAGGCCGAAGGAAAACCAGAAGCAGCGGAGCCACCAGTGTCAGCATCCTTCGAATCCAGATCTTGTTTGGACCAAAGGTTTGCAAGCAATGACCACCTTTCAGAAAAAGGAATGCAAAACTTGTATTTTCTTATAAGAAAACGTTTTCAATCTTTCTTCCTTTCTCTTGTTGGATTATATCATCTTATCCAATTTTACGCAATGTAATTTTTTTGTTTTCTACAGCACTTATAGTTTTTATGCATGCACTTGTGCACTATTAACAATACATTATCATTTTATTGAAGAAAACGTTTTCTTGTATAGCAAAAGAAAAACCATTGCAACTCAAAGCAGGGAGCTTCTTTGTTCTGCTGGCCCGTAGTGAGGCAAAGGTGGGGTTGGCTTTATTTTTCTGCGAGAATCAGGCGAACCCACTGTGGACTACCCGCCTGCTTGGATGGCAAGCGGGCAGCACACCAGAGATTCAAGGAAGTTGGAAGCAGGTTAACGTGTAAGGGAGTGAACGGGCGATGAGCAGTCGTTTTTCTCCCTGTTTATGGCGTATCTTGCTTGTTGCAGCCAAAACGGAAATATACTTAGACGTTTGCGTCTCCGTGAACTTGCAACAGACTTTTGCGCAGCTCCTGCACTCCAATTTGCCCGGGAGCCGAGGTGTTCTGTCCGGCTCCAAAGGTGAGAGCGCTGCCAAAGACGCCGCCGCAAATCCGGCTGCAGATTCCCAGTTGCCCCATGGACATGGTGATGAGGGGGATATCGGCGAACTGGACCTCCATCTGGTTGGTGGCGGAAAGCAGGGTGAGTACATCCTCTGGGGAGTTGGGCATGACAGCCAGCTTGGCAATATCGGCACCGCAGCTTTGCTCTTCCCGCAAGATGCTGACGATTTCCTCAAAGCTGGGGGTGCGGGTAAAGAAATGGTTGGAAATAATGACGGCTACTCCCTGCTCTTTGGCAAAAGAAACGAGAGACTCCAAGCCGTTATTGACCGCTTCCAGCTCAATATCCACCAGATCCACCTGACCCGAGGCTACCACCTTGCAGATCAGATTGGCCCGTACTTCCTGGGGCAGTTTAGTAAAGCCTCCTTCAGAGACATCCCGCAGTGTAAAGAGCAAAGGCATCTCGGGCAGCTCATCGCGAAGCTGTTTTGCCATCTTCACCAGAGCTGCTTCGTCGCCCACCTGCTGGAAGAAGTCGGCACGCCACTCGATGACATCGGGGCTTAGGGCTTTGGCTTCCTGTACGCCGGCCAGCAGCTCTTCTTTGGTTTTTCCCACCAAAGGCATACAAACTTTGGGCAGCCCCTCCCCAATCACAATGGATTTTACCTGAACGGGCTTTTTTTTGCGTATCATCACAGTATTCTCCTTACCTCTTGTTGATCTGTTCCAACAGTGTTTTTCGCATGGCTTCTACGGGGGCGGGGCGTTCCATCCAAATTTCAAAGGCACGTGCTCCTTGTCCCAGCAGCATTCCCAAGCCGTTGAGGATGGGGCAGCCGATGGACTCAGCATCTTGGAGCAACTGGGTCTTTTCGGGATTATAGGTCAAATCGCAGACGATCAGCTCGGGGCGAAGAAGATCCTTTTCCACCGGAGTCCTCTCGGGATGAGGGTACATTCCCACGCCGCTGGCATTGATGATGTAATCGCAGGATTCAATGGCCGCCTTGAGGGCTTCCCGGTCCCCGCCGGGGATGGTGGAGGCGCAGGGACGCACATGGGCATTGAGATGCCGGGCCAGTTCCTCCGCCAGATTGGGATACAAATCGGTGAGAACGATGCTCTGCGCTCCCTCAAAGCAGAGGGTGACGGCCACCGCACGGGCAGCTCCCCCAGCGCCTAAAATTAAAAAGCGTTTGCCTTCCACCTTGCCGCCCAGTTCGGTTAAGGAATCTACAAATCCCATGCCGTCGGTGTTGTAGCCAATTAACTTGCCGTCCTTTATCTTGACGGTGTTGACCGCTCCGATGACCCGGGCAACTTCGTCCAACTCATCCAAATACTGCATGATCTCCACTTTATAGGGCTTGGTTACATTGAATCCGATAAAGTTCATGACACGAATGCCACCCACCAGAGCCTCCAACTCTTCTGCCTCCGACTCCATGGGCATATAAACGCAGTTGAGAGAAAGGGCCCGAAAGGCTTCGGCGTGCATAGCCGCGGAAAAACTTTGTCCCAGCGGCTTGCCCAACAAGCCCATCAATTTTGTTTGGGTATCTATCATGGTGCAGTCCTCCTCCTTTTTGACAGGGGTATTGTTCTACACCTTATTATAGATGGTCTGACGCTAATGGTAAAATCGTTATAATTTATCAAATCGATT
>CALCSA010000234.1 GCA_937894185.1 uncultured Clostridia bacterium
GGCTGGGGGGGCTGGGTAAGGCTGCAGGAGCCCAGCACCACAAAGGTGTACAGGGCGGTGAAGATGGATACTATGACGCGAAACGCGGTGGAAATCAAACAAAAGCCCCCTCACTTTTGGAACGGTGTTCCATCCAAGTATGGGGAGCTTTTTGGGTTGTTATGCGCTTTTTATGGTGTCCGGGGGCAAAAAGCCCCTTTCTGTGCGGGTTTGGCCGCAGGTAAAACTATAAAAACTGCCGCCCCAGAGCCACCAGTGTGGTATCCGGCAGGACAAAGCGTTCTCCGTCGGCGGACAGTTCTCCTTCCACCGCCACCGCCACGCCAAGGGGGCGGCCGCCCTCCGCCAGCATTTGGGCGGGAGCCTTGCGCTCTTCGTAATCGGTGTAGGAGATGTCGGTATCCACCAGATTGATGACGGTTTCGAATATCTTATCCAGCAGGACGCTGTTCACCACATCAATCCTCTGGTTCACGATGGCGCAGGTCAGCCGGGCGATCATCTGGCAGCGCTGAATCTCTCCCCCGGGATAATCCCGGCTGCCAATAAGAGCCGCCACCTTTCTGCCGTCCAGAAGCTGCCGCCCCGGATAAAGCTGCACGGGAAAATCCCCGTCGGAAAGCACCAGCTCCTCTTCCAAGTCGAATTCTATGCTGCCCACCGCCTGAGCCGCCGTCACAAAGCCGGAAAGGCTGATGCGGGCATAGCGGTGAATGGGCAGGTTCAGATGCTCGGCCAAAGCGTCCCGGGTGTACCGTGCTCCCCCATAGCGGTAGGCCTCACTCAGGGTTTCCTCCCGCCGGCCGGAGGTGAGCAGGGTCTGGGGCGGAAACACCGCCACACTCACCCGGTGTCCCACCGGATCAAACCGGGCCAGAATGTAAGTTCCCGCCACGGCATCGTCGCTGTCCGTCCCAAAGAGCAGCACCGTCAGAGCATCCTTCTCATCGGGGAGGTAGGGCTCTTCCTCTACGGTGGCCTGCTGCATCACTTCCTGTGGGGAATCGGGATGTACCGTGGTGATGAGGAATAAGAACATCAGGGAAATGATAAAAAAGGTAGCGCAAAAGCTGAGTAGAAAATAGTGCAGCCGCAGCGATTTCCCCTTGTCCACAGTCATCCCCCCTTTGTTTGGTCTCCTCTTATTGTTGACCGGATGCGGGGGGGATTAATCAGTTCTGTGGGCTATTTGGTCAACTGAGTCCGCAAACTTTGCAGAATCTTCTTTTCCCGCCGGGATACCTGCACCTGAGTCATCCCCAGCTCCT
>CALCSA010000235.1 GCA_937894185.1 uncultured Clostridia bacterium
CGGATAACGCCGATATGGCGGGAGATGCTTCCGAGCGGGTGACTGTGGTAGAAGCTATGGGCCGTCTTTCCCATCAGGAGCGGCAAATCATCGTTCTTTCGGTGCTTCAGGGCTATACCACCAAGGAAATCGCCCGGATCCTGGGCAGTCCCCAAGGCACTGTTTCCTCCAAGCTCCATCGTTCTCTGGCCAAGCTTCGCAAGATGATTCAGGAGGATCAGGAAGCATAAGCCGGGTCTGGAAAGCAGAGGTTGGGGAAGGTTTCTTCGATGATTACCCCAGCGATCTGCTTTAAGAAATGAGGTATCCATGTTGGCAGCGTATTCCGAACACCGGGAACACAACCTGGAAATGAAGTACTTGCGCAAACGGTTGAGCGAGGTGGACGCTCACATCGTCCTGCCCGACTCCCTAAAAGGGGAGGCTTTGCTGGCCCGTCTGGACGGTGTAGAGCAGCAGGCCCCTCCCATGAGCGTTACGTTGATGCGGCCCCGCCGCTGGCTCAACGCCCGTTCGGGGTTTGCTTATGCTGCCGCCTTTTTATTGATCGTTGGTCTATTTTACGGCTTGTGGTTTGATAAGCAGAGTAACCTGATTGACGGAACCATCACCTTGGATCGGGAGCAGGGTCGCTCGATTGAGTCTCGGTTGGAGGTGGAGGAGACATCTCCGGCCTCCGTCCCGGAAGCCGCTGCAAGAGCTGCCCTTCCCGCTGCCGAGCAGTCGGGGGAGCCAGAGGCAAATAACTCCAAAGCGGCAGACATGGCCCCCTTTGCGGCGCTGTCCGGCCCTTCTGCCTCTACATCTAAGGAAGCGGAGGATCGCAATGTACCCGACGCCATGGGAGGCGTTCTGTCCACCCAGCTCTGCACCTTTGGTGAGGACTATGTTCTGGCCTGCCGCCCGGTGGATGAAAACGATCCCCATATAGATGCGGCCAATGTTCTGGAGGTGCTGAACCACCGTGAAAACCGACTGGTAGCCCTAGTGCCCCTTCCCGCCATGGACCGGGTGCTGAAAGCCTTTGCCGGAGACCATCTGGTGGCGGTGGTGGGGGAGGACGATCATTCCGTCTACACCCTGACATTGGACCTTTCCGATCTGGAGGAGCCTAAAACTCTGGAGTTGCTGGAGCAGCCCGGAGCCTTGGCGGCTACTCGGGTCTTTGAGCGGGTGGCGCATCTGGTGTC
>CALCSA010000236.1 GCA_937894185.1 uncultured Clostridia bacterium
TCCAGAGCGTAGTCCTTGTACATGCCCATCCGCTCGCTCTGAATATAGGGGCCCACGGGGCCGCCAATGTCGGGGCCTTCGTCCCACAAAAGGCCGGTTTCCCGCAGGGTGTCGTAGATGACGTCTACGGCTCCCTCCACCAAACGGCCCTGATCGGTGTCCTCGATCCGCAGCAGAAACTTACCCCCTTCCTTTTTGGCCACCAAATAGGCGTAAAGGGCGGTGCGCAGGTTGCCCACATGCATGTAGCCGGTGGGACTGGGGGCAAACCGGGTTCGAACGGTATCTAGCATAGCTGTTCTTTCCTTCCTGTACAGGATTGATGATATATTAATATGATAAATGGGCCAGTGAGGATGATCCCCTCCATCATTCTGCCCAATCAGCTCTAAATTGCGCAGAAGCACCTTTTTTCCCCGGTAGGCATAGGCCTTGACGGCGAGAGCCTCGTTGAGGTTTTCCCGGGTAAGGAAAGGCAGAGGGTTTTGCCGCATCTCGGGGAGGGGAGAAAGTTTCGTCCCCCGGTGAGGGCAGGCGTCCAGACAGATGTCGCAGCCCCAGACCATCTTCCCCAGGCGGATTTCCTCCGCCTGCCATGGCTCCAGCTCCCCCCGCTTTTGGGTGAGAAAGGAGCGGCACCGCTCCCGCTCAAAGCCCTTCCTCGTCAAAGCGCCGGAAGGACAGGCCCGCAGACAGGCTCCGCAGTTGCCGCAGTTGCCCGGCAGAGGCTGGTCCGGCTCCAGGATAAGGTCGGTGACCACGCTGCCAATAAAGACATGGCAACCGTAATCCGGGGCGATAATCATGCCGTGCAGGCCTTTGTGGCCCAGCCCGGCCAGCGCCGCCGCCTCCACCTCGGGGATGGGGGAAATATCCACAAAGGGAACAAAGGAGCTGCGGGGAAAGGCTTGTCTCAAGCCAGAGCGAACCTGCTCCAGCAGCGCCCCCGCCGCGGGATGATAGTCGTCGCAAAGGGCGTAGCGGGCCACGTTGCGCCGGGGGAACTCCCCGGGGTAGTAGGGCAGCAGGCAGATGATGACGCTTTTGGCATCGGAGGGCATCCGACTTTTGGCCCGGCACTCCAATAAGGGGGGCAGGTCATCCAAAGCGCAGACCCCTACCCGGCGGATTCCCCGGGCCTCAAACAGGCGGGCTATGGTCTTTTTCACAGCCCAGCCCCCCCAAAGGACAGGCGACGGGAGAAAACGCTCCGCCGCGGCAGAGGATCTTTTAAATCATAGGCAAAGATGGTCATGATGTGCTTCCTTTTGACGGGACAGTGTGGCACCCCTTCCAAATTTTAAAGCAAAGGAGGGATGGGCCTTGTTTTTGATCATACATCATTTTCATGGGATTCTCAAGTCTTGGGGAAGATTGCGGTGGCAGCCAAGCCTTGGCCTGTTCTCCCTTTCCCGGCGGACAGGACAAAACTTGGGGCAAGCCGAAACAGGGACGGCTTTCGCCAAGTTTTGTCCTGCCAAACTCACATAGTGCGCCTAAAAAGGCAAGAGGCGCGTGTTTGCTACTGTTTGGGGGCGCCACAACCATACGGGCAAAGGAATCTTCTGCCTGTACGCCGGCGGGAGCACCCCTCTCCCCTGCCAGAGGCTGCTTAGACAGCAAACTGCCGAATCCGCTCGGGAAGCTCCTCTATATCGCAGGAAACGGTGAGGGTAATGGTGATTTCGCTGTCTTTGGTCAGATCGCTTAGCCGCTGGACAAAATCGGCCATGCCTTCAAAATCCTTGCAGTCCTTGCCGCAGAGAATCTTAAAGGTGGCGTCGCCGAACACTTCGGTGATGTCGTAGTTTCCGGCCAGCAGCCCGGCGATAAAGCCGTAGTAGGCCTCCGCCCCTTTGATGTTGTACTCCTCGATGTTGATCAGGCGGATATGGTAGCTTAGGTCAAAGCGCAGGGAATGCCCCTGTTCAATACAAATTACATTGCCCTTGGAAACCTTGGCGGCTTCCTGCACCTGCGAAATCAAATTTTTGGTTTTACCGGAACCTCTGCTGCCCACGATCAATTTTACCATGCGAATCATCCTTTTCTTCTGTTATCGTTGTGCGGATAGAAAAGTATCTAACGGCCGGAAAGCACCGGGGCATCCGTTGCCCCCAGGCCGCGATTGCCTTAATTAAAGGTCGGACAAAAGCTGTTCCAGCCGCGCTTTTTCAGCTTCGAAGCCCGGCTTGCCCAGCAAGGCAAACATGTTCTTTTTATAGGCCTCCACCCCCGGCTGGTCAAAGGGGTTGACCCCCAGCAGATACCCGCTGACGGCACAGGCTTTTTCGAAGAAGTAGATCAGCCGGCCCAAGGTGTCCTCGCTCCTGTCCTCCAGCTCCACCACCAGATTGGGCACTCCCCCCTGCAAATGGGCCAGCAGGGTTCCCAAAAAGGCCTTGTGATTGACCACGCTCAGATTCTGATTCGCCAGAAAATTGAGGCCGTCAAAGTCTTCCCCATCCGGTTCCAAAAAGAAGTCCTGCCGGTTGTGCTTCAGGCTCAGTACCGTTTCGAAAAGGACGGGGCTGCCCTCCTGCACATATTGGCCCAGAGAGTGAAGGTCGGTGGAAAAACACATGGAGGTGGGGTAAAGCCCCTTGCCGTCCTTGCCCTCGCTTTCGCCAAAGAGCTGCTTAAACCACTCGCCCAGCATGACAAAGGCGGGCTCGTAGCTGACCAGCACCTCGCTGACTTTGCCCTTCCGGGCCAGAATGTTGCGGATAGCGGCGTAGCGGTAGGCGTCGTTCTCGGCAAAGTTGGGGTTGGAATAAGCCTGCTCGGCGGCGGCGCAGCCGTCCAGCAGGGCGGTCAGGTTGCAGCCCGCCACGGCAATGGGCAGAAGTCCCACCGGGGTAAAGACCGAGTAGCGGCCCCCCACATCATCGGGAATCACAAAGGTTTGGTAGCCTTCCCGGTCGGCCAGAGTCTTGAGGGTTCCCCGGGCCTTGTCGGTGGTGCAGTAAATCCGGCCCCGGGCGCCTTCCTTGCCATACTTTTTTTCCACCAGATCCCGGAAGACCCGGAAGGCCAAGGCGGATTCGGTGGTGGTGCCGGATTTGGAGATGACGTTGAGGGAAATATCCTTCCCCTGGCACAGAGCCAGTATCTCGTGCAGGGCATCGGGGCTTAAAGTGTTCCCCGCAAAGAGAATATCGGGCGTATCTTTGGGCAAAGCGTTGTAGTGGGGGGAGCGGAGAAAATCCAGTGCCGCCCGGGCACCCAGATAGCTGCCGCCAATGCCGATGACCACCAGCACCTGACTGTCTCCCCGGATTTTTTGGGCGGCGGCCTCAATGCGGGCCAGCTCGCCGGAACAGCGGCCCCGCCCCAAATCCAGCCAGCCTAAAAAGTCGCTGCCGGGTCCTTCTTTGTCGTGAAGAAGCTGGTGAGCGGTCTGGATATACGGCTCCATGGCCTCCAGTTCCGCCGGGGAAACAAAATCCGCCAAGTATGCGGTGTTCAGTGTAAGAGACATGTCCATATCCTTCCTGTTGGGGTATGATTCCAAAGTATTTACAGCTTAAGAATGGGCACCAAAACAGAATCACGTTGTCTTATCCTTATTTTACCCTAAATACAGTGGTATTTCAAGCAGAGAGGAGAACATATTGTGACCTTTCTGTGAATTAAAGCCGGAGAATCTGTGGCCTTGGCCTGTGCCCCTTGTGGTTGGACAAGGGGTTTAGTATAATATGACTGCAGAAGCTAACAGTTCATCCGTTAACAGCCCTGGGAGCACCGCCCTGATTTCGGTACGCTTGACCCTTTGGCAACGGTCAAAAGGGGGCTTTGCTTCTCCCGCCTTTTGGGGAAAGGGCCGGCGTGACAAATACATTGCTTGGGATGGTTTTGCGATGGCCTTGTATCACATGACCCGGGTGGAGGATTTAGGCGGCGGTGTGTTCTGCTGCGTTTCCCAGAACCACACCTTTGGAACCGATGCCTTTTTGCTCTCCCGCTTTGCCGCTCCCCGCCGGTACGAAACTGCCTGCGATCTTGGAACCGGCTGCGGAATCATTCCCCTGCTGTGGTTTCGGGAGCGGGAACAGGCTCCAAAATGGGCGGCGGCTCTGGATATTCAGCCGGAGGCGGTGTCTCTGGCGGAGGAATCGGCCCGGCGCTCGGGTTTGGAAGAGATCTTCTTCCCTGTTTTGGGGGATTTGCGCAA
>CALCSA010000237.1 GCA_937894185.1 uncultured Clostridia bacterium
GGGCTGCTCGGTGTAGGCGTCGGCATCAAAGTAGTGGGGGCCGGGCTGGGTAAAGGCAGCCAGCTCATCCAGCAAAATTTCCACCCCATCCCCCTGAAAGGCACTGATGGGAACCACGTGAGCAAACTCGTGAAGGGCGGCAAAGGCGGCTATCTTTTCCATCATCTGCGCTTTTTGAGGCAGAGTGTCAATCTTGTTGGGAATCAGCAGCACCGGGGTTTTGTTCTGCTGCAACCGCTCCAACAGAACGATTTCCACCGGGTGGATTTCCCCCGTGGGCTCGGTGACCAACAGGGCCACATCCACATCAGCCATTCCCTCGTTCACCTGACCCACCATATACTCCCCCAGCTTGGTGCGGGGGCTGTGCATGCCGGGGGTGTCGATAAACACAAACTGATCCTCCCCCCGGGTGAGAATCCCGGTGATGCGGGTGCGGGTGGTTTGAGGCCTGGGAGAGACAATGGCCACATGCTCGCCCACCAAGGCATTGAGCAGGGTGGACTTCCCCACATTGGGGCGTCCTACAATGGAAACAAAGGCAGATCGGGTCATAGAAACATCCTTTTCTCTAAGCGTTCCCGTTGGCGGCTGTGGCCACAGGAATTCGATTTTGTATTACAGGTGAAAGCCAACGCCCGCCCGGTTGAGAGTGGACCTAAGCCGCTGGCCGATCATGGTGGCAGCGACGGCTTTGATGAGATCAAAAATCAAAAAGGGAGCAACTCCCACCAGAAACGCCTGCCGGGCCGTGTAGCCCAGACCCACCGCCAGCCACAGGGTGCCCAGAGTCAGGCAGAGGGCCATGCCCGCCACCATCATCAGGCAAAGGCCCAAGAAGCCTGCATCGGGGTAGCGCCGTCTGAGTAGGCCCACCACCAGCACAAGAGCCAAATAGCCCACCAGATAGCCGCCGGTAGGTCCGGCCAGCTTGTGGAACCCTCCGCTGAAGTAGGTAAACACCGGAGCGCCAAAAGCTCCCAGCAGCAGGTAGACGGTTTGGGCGGCAAAGGCCAGTTTAAGGGGCAGTACCGCCGCACAAAGCATCACCGCAAAGTTACCCAGAGAAATGGGAACCGCAGGCAGAGGAACGATGATTTGGGTCAGCACCGCCGTCAGAGCGGCGAAGATGGAGACAAGGGCCATCTCTCCCGCCGAAAAACGCACACGAGACGCAGAGTTCATGGGATACTCCTTACTTATGATATTTGCCGCCTGCCTGAATGGAAGACGCTCGGTACAATTGTTCCAGCAGCAGGATACGGGCCAGCTGATGAGGAAAGGTCATGGGGGAAAGGGAAAGGCGCAGCCCTGCCTCCTGTTTGAGGGAAGAGTCCAGCCCGTGGGAGCTGCCGATGAGAAAGACGGCGCTGGAATAGTGATGGGCGGCCCGCTCCAATACTCCCGCCAGCTTGGGGGAGGTCATCTCCTCCCCTTCAATGCAGAGAGCCACCGTATAAGCTCGTGGAGGGAGTTTATCCCGAATCAGCTTGGCCTCCCTGCCCAACGCCTGCTGAATCTGGGCGGGGGAGGGATTCTGAGGCAGGCGCTGCTCGGGAAGCTCTGTCACCGTGGCAAGGCCGCTCAACCGCTTGAGGTATTCCTCGCAGCCCTGACGCATCCAAGGTTCCCCCAGCTTGCCCACCGCTATCACCCGAAGGGGCAGCACGGCCTAAAACCTCAGGCTCATGCCGCTGCCGTGATGTTCATCGGGACGGCACTCAAAGCCAAATTGGGTGTAAAAATCCTCTTTGTCCTTGATGGCAAGAAGGCTGGCAATGGCTCCGGGCACGGCGTGCTCCTCCAGATAGGCCATGACGTGCTCCATGATCTTCTTGCCGATGCCAATGCCCTGCCGGTCGGGCCGGACCATGACATTGCCCACATAAAAGCTGATGACCCCATCCCCCAGCACTCTGGCCATGGCGATGAGCTCGCCGTCCTCAAAGGCACAGACGCAAAAGGGAGTCATGGCAAGGCTGCGCCCTGCCGTCTCCTTGGAGAAGGTGGCCCAGCCCACACTGGCCCGCAGAGCCATCCACTGCTCTACCGCTGGGATGCGATGTTCGATGGTGTACGCCAATGCGGCACCCTCCTTGGGAAATGAAATGGTAGCAGGACACAACAATCTCATCATAGTATAGCACAAAGTGACGGAAAAGTAAGCGTACCGGGAAGAAATAATTCCTTTTTCCCAAATGTTAAAATTATTTAGATAATAATGGTAAAGTTTTGCTTTTTACGGCCGATAACTATGATAGGAGGGATTTTATGGATCTTTCAATGAGTTTGGCCAGCCTTGCCACAGCGATGAGTCACGCCCAGATCAAGCAGGATGCCGGGCTGGCTCTTGCCAAAAAAGTAATGGATACCCAGCAGGTTCAGGCGGCGGGGTTGATGGAGCTGCTGGAGGCTTCCCCATCCTTTGGCCACAGTCTGGACCTTAAAGTTTAACGCATTATGACGTCATTCAGGAAGGGAGGCCTTGCGCCGTGAGCAACTACATCAACAGCCTGAGCAACCAGTACCGGTACGATCATATTGCGGTCCGGGGAACTTACACCGGGTTCAACACCGCAACGCTCAACTATGGACCCAGCAGCGCCACCGGCTCCTCCAACTATGTTAACAGTTCGGGGGTTCAGTATCTGGGCGGTATTCAGGCGGCTGCCGGAGCCATGCAAAAAGCGCTGAACAATATCTCCAACGTCGCTACCTTTGAAAAAATGCAGGCGGTATCTTCCAATACCGAGCATCTGACCATCCAATCTAAGAGCACGCCCTTGGCAGATTGGACTTCCTCCACCGTCAGTATCCATCAGCTTGCCTATGGACAGGAAAATAAAAGCAACGGGATGCGGGCTTCCGATTTTTACGAGGGCGGGCTGGGGTACCAGCAGTTTGAGCTGGAAATTGACGGCCGCAAGCATCAGCTTTTTGTGGATGTGCAGGGAGGCGATACCAACAAGACGGTGCAGGAAAAGATGTCCAGCGCCATCAATAGCGCAAAGCTGGGAGTTTCCGCCTCGGTCTCCACGGCAAATGGGGTCTCCACCCTTTCCATCCGCTCCAACAACACCGGAGACAGCGACGCCAACCGGTTCCAGTTGCGGGATGTCACCGGCGCTCTGGTACGGACCACCTCGGCGGATACCGTCCATCAGGATGCTCAGGACGCTGTCTATATGGTAGACGGCGGCGCTGTCCAGTCCTCCTCCACCAACGAGGTGAGTCTGGGCAACGGCATCACCGCCATCCTGCGCAAAGAGACCGGCGTGGAACCGGTCACCGTCACCAAAGACAGAGATACCGCCTACATCAAAGAGCAGGTGGGCGATCTGGTCAAGAGCTTTAACTCCCTGTATGAGGTGGGGAACAGCTACGCTTCCACCAATCCAAGGCTGGTGAACGACCTCATCGGCGCCTACAATTCCTACTATAAGGATTTAAACAGCGTGGGAATTACCATGGGCGAAAAGGGCCTTGTGGTAGATGAGAAGAAGCTGAGTTCCGCCATGGAAGACGGCAAGCTGTACAATTTGATGACCGACTACGGCCGGGGCGGCATGGGAACCTACGGCTTTACCGGCCGGCTTTCCGCTATTTCCACCGGGGTGCGCTTTAACACCGGAGCCTACACAGGCAGCCCCCAGCAAGTCAAAAGCGACTCCGCCTCCAAAGAGGAGGACAGCTTTAACTGGGCAAACGATCTGGGAAACGCCGCCAGCGCAGTTAACAACGGTAACTTTGATTTAAAAGTGTACAACAACTACATGGCCTTGGGCTACTTTATGAACCTGATGATCTAATCCCCGCCGACAGTTCTGCCGCCAGAAATACCCGGAATATGCCGAGAACCCTGAGGATTAGAGAGACAAGAGAAACCCCATTTGCAGAATATCACAGACTTACGCAAGCTGGCACCGTTTTTCGTATGGTGTCAGCTTGTTTTTTAATTGGATACGTTGATCATTGTAGAACTGGATGTAATCAGAGATGATCTGGTTGCTATCTCGGTATGTGTTTTTCCTTCAGCTATCATTTGTTTGATGCTTTCTTTCATCTCTTTCGAATATCTTGGGCTGCTCACCCCTTTTTTGCCTGACACGCAAATTCCTCCTGTCGTAGTTTTAGTATCCTACGTCAGGGGGATTCTTGCAATCTCTATTTTCA
>CALCSA010000238.1 GCA_937894185.1 uncultured Clostridia bacterium
CATCCTCCAACCGGCCCCGGCGCATCTGAAGCACCGAGGTGGTGTCGGGGGAAAGAGGCAGCTCTCCAATGGTGGAAAGGCGGCCGTCCACCGTCCGACCCAGCAGGGTGATTTGATAGTAGTCGGAACTGTCCTTGCGGATCAGCAGAATTTCGTTGAGCCCGTCCCCGAAGTAGTCGTCTACATGCAGGCTCTCGTAGCTCATCTGAGCCTCCCGGGACCAGTCCCCCCCCTGATAGGTGTAGACCCCCAGAGTGGAAGTGCCTTTGCGGGTGTTTTGCCAGCCGATCAGCAGACAGAAGGTCTGCTGGTCCAGCACGTGGGCAAATTGGATGAAATCCACCTGATCTCCGTCGCCGGTGATATCCCGCACCTGCTGGAAGAAGCCGTCCTTGGTTTCCCGCAGCACCTTGGCCCGGACCATGTCATCTCCCGAGCGGTAGGTGTAAAAGACCACGGCTTCCTGCAGGCCGTCGCTATCCATATCAAAAAAGACAAAGGGAGAGCGGTAGTCGCCCCGCTGGGGATACCGGTACAAGATGCTGCTAGGGCTGACGGTGGATTGCAACGCTTCCTCCACCATGGTCTGCCGCTTGTTCAGCCGGGGAGGAACCAGCAAATCCTCGACATTCATGGAAATAGAGGCACAGCCTCCCAACAGCATAAGACACAGCGTCATTGCCAGAATTTTTCGCGCCATGTCCGCCCTCCTAAACTGTAAACTGCTGCCTTATAAAATGTTGACTCCCTGGCATATGGTTCATGGAACATAGTCCTGAAATACAGGCTTTGCCCCTCCACCCTCCACCACAGCGGCAGGGGATGGTCACAATGGGTAAGCCTATCCTGTCATTTTACTTTATCCTGTGGGAAAAGTCAATAAAACCGCTGTATCAAGCGCTCTTGTGGCCTCTTTATTCCCGATGTTCCCCAATGAGGTCCCGGAGCGCTTCCCCCGCGGCAATCAGCCCCGCCACCGGGGGCACAAAGGAGACGCTCCCCGGCACACTGCGCTTGCCCTGCCTTGGCGCTTCGGAAAGGCCGGCGTCGGCGCCGGGGTGAATCGGCCGGGGTTCCTCGTCGGACCATACCACTTTCAGGGAGGGGACTTCCCGTTTGCGCAGCTCCCGGCGCATCACCCGGCAGAGGGGGCAAACCTGAGTCTGATAGAGATCGCTGACCCGAAAGCGGGTGGGGTCCAGCTTGTTGCCCGCCCCCATGCAGCTGATCAGGGGAATCCCCCGCCGGT
>CALCSA010000239.1 GCA_937894185.1 uncultured Clostridia bacterium
AATGGCTTCGGGACCTCTTAGAATAGCCAGCTTGTTAAAGCCGCCCCAGAACTTGAGATGGGGGTAATCCTTCCGCACCTTTACAATATCCACTCCGGCATTGACATCCACCGGCAGCACTCCGTCAATGCCGCAGGCCATCATACTGGGTATCATCATGGTAAAATCTCCATCGGTATCCAAAAAGATTTCCCCCGCCCCCCGTTCCTTGAGGAAGGGGATGATTTCCCGGTAGCAGGGGGCTACAAATTTATCGAACAGAGCCGGAGAGATCATGGGGCCGTTTCTGCCGGAAAAGTCCTCCTCAAAAAAGACGGTGCTGGGCCGAACAATGTTCAGGATTCCGTCCAGATGCTCCCGGTAGACATCCAGCTGAAAGCGGCTGATCTCTTGGAGCAGCTCCGGACAGTCGTAATAAGCCATCAGGTGCTCCTCAATGCCAAACAGATCCCGGGGGCACCAAAAGAATCCCTGTAAACGCAGCCGCAGAGCAAAATCTCCGGCTCGGCACCCTTCCCTGTATGTTCCATAGGCTTTTTCCATGTTTTCCGGGGTACAGTGGAGCTCCAGCATCTCCAGGGTGTGAGCCTTGTGCCTTTCCCAGCTTTCTTCATCGGTGACCACGGGAGTGATGTCCTCCACCAGCATCGCTGCGGATTTGTGATATTTGCGCACCCAGCCGTCCCGGTCCCGCTTGAGGGTATAGCGGTCATTTTCTTCCAATATCTGTTCCTCGTAGGAAAGAAACGGGATGCGAAAGGCAATCCGCTTGACCGGGTCCAGCCCCAGAGCCTGCTCGTAATCGAATACCGGCTCGGTCATCATGGTGTTGTAGTAGTTTTCCCAAGGCTCATAAGGTTCTTTTTTGGCGTAGAGGTTATCGGTGGGCAGGGTGGCAAACTGCACCCGGTCCAGCAGGTCGGTTTCCAGCCCCTGCTCTACAAAGGCAGCCACCGTTTTGTCCCAAGGGTACATGCTCTCTTCCACCACGCCCCGATCCAGCCCCTCGTTGGAAAAGCTCAGGGTCAGGATTTCCCGTTTGCCGCAGTGCATATCATCCCCCCATTTATTCCAGAACAATTTTGCGCATAATATCGGCCCATTCCCACACACTTTGTGGGCGGTATCCCACGGTGGAGATATCCTTTAAGGTCAGTTCACAGGGGCAGCCTGCATCGTCGGCGCACTGCTTGTAAAAGCGCAGTTCCTTCTCGGTTTCCTGTGGATTCCAAGCGGAGGGCACCGCCACTCTGGCTGGAGAAGGCTTCACCGAGTAGACATATTTTCCCTCCAGCTGCCGGGCAAAGCCGGGGTAGTCCTTCACCCAGGCGCTGACGCTGATCTTTCGGATATTGGGAATCTTCTTCACATACTCAAACCGATCGTCCAACGGCTCGCAGCAGCCGTAATACCCCAAACCAAACCGCCCGTACCACCGGTGAGCCTTGGAAAATTCAAACCGGTCATGCTGCTCGGGAGAGAGCATGTATAGAATTTGCGCCATGCCATAGGTCCAGACATCCTTGGCCCGGGGCTTTGCCGGATCGTATCCTTGGGCGGGCAGCTCATTCGTCCAAGCACCGGTGCAGTGAACCAGCCGGTTCATGCGCATCAGCCACCCGTTTTCCTCCAGCTGATCCAGCAGGGCCAGATGACAGTCGATGGTTTTATCCACCAGCTTGTCGATGAATTCCGGGTTCTCGATGACGTCGTACATCCACTGCTCGGCCCCCCGCCACTCTATGATGCGGTCCCAAGGGGCGTAGTAAACTTCCGGCCCGTCCATCACCACATCCAGAATCCCCTCAAAGGCCTCCCGGGCGGCTCCCTCCCGGCGTTGGGTCAGGGCCTGATTCAGAGTCAGCTTGCAGGGCTTCAGCTTTTCCAGATCCTCCTCGGTTTCCAGCTGATCCAGATAGGAATGAGCCTTGACGGTGTTGGCGCTGTCCAGCTGGGTGGTCTCCTCCTGAACCAGCAGCCCATAGTGAAGCCCCTCAATGGCATAGGGTACGTAAATCACCGGATCAAAAACAGTGTCGTCCCGGAAGTGGTTCCAGCGGTAAAGCTGCCGGCGCAGGTCTGTTTCCAGCTCCCGGCAGACCGCATCCTCACACCGGAGAGTCAGTTCATCCTCCCAGTTCATCTCGTGCCATGGCAGCTCGTCGATCATAAACATGGTTCGCTCCGGCTCCAGCCGGTGCAGCTTATGCCACAGTTTGCGGGTTTCCTCCTGTACCGGCAGAGCGGAAATCTCCGCCAGCCGGGTTGCCAGCCTGCGCAAAATGCCCTTGTCATGGGTAGTCATCGCCACAGCTCCTTTCGTGCAGCCGATTCCTTATCCGATGTGCCAATGGCCGGAAAGGGCCTTTACGCTTTTTTCTTTGGCGATGCGGATGGTATCCCCGGCGGGCATGTCGTAGTACTCCGGCCGGAACAACTCCACAGAAGCCATTTCGCCGTAGCCTTTCTCCTTTAACAGGGCAAAGATTCGGTTCAGATCAATGGCTCCATCCCCGGGCCAAAGGCGGTGTTCATCCCGCAACGCTCCCACCGGCAAGTCCTCGCTGTCATCAATGTGGAAGATGAAGAGCTTGCGGATGTCCAGCCGCTGCAAATCCTCCCAGCGGGAGTTCATGGCGTAAAAGTGGAAGCAGTCCAGTACGATGCCCACATGTTCCATGGCAGCGGCCTCTACAATATCGTAAGCCTGCCCAAAGGTGTTGACACAAAGATTGGGGTACCCCACAAATTCAAAGGCCAGTTCCATGGGCCAGCCGTTTTTACGTGCTCTCTCGTCAATGGCCCGGATGGCTTCCAACGAGGATGCCTTGATCTCGCCAACCGTTTTATGCCCTACATCGTTGGTGGGCACAACAACCACCTTGCTGCAGCCGATCTCCTTGCCTACTTCACAGAACAGGTCCAGCCCGGAAAGAAGCTCCTCCCACTCCTGGGGGGTGCGGAAATTGATGCCCTCTAAGGCGTTAAAGGCATAGGGCTTGAGCCTGCTGCCGGCGAAAAACGCCTTCAGGTCGGCTAGCGAGTGGGCTTGCAAATATTCCCGCAGCTTATCCAAGCGGATTTCAATGAGATCGTATCCATAGCGCTCGCATAGAATTAAATCCTGTTCCAGAGTAGAGTTGCCGATGGTAGTGGCCTCGTTAAAGCAGAGCTTCATATGTATCGTCCTTTCGGTTACACTCCTTGCGGATGCTCAACCAATTATGATATATTGTTGACAGTAGAACTTATGCCCTTTTTGCATTTTTGCGCATATCGAATACCACGGCGCCAATGATAATGGCACCCTTGATGGCCTGCTGCACATAGGGGTTGATTCCAATAAAGATCATGGCGTTTTTCAGAACACCCAAAATCAGAATTCCGGCAATCACACCGGACATCCGGCAGATTCCTCCCGAGTGGGAGGTTCCGCCCACCGTCACGGCCGCAATGGCGTCCAGCTCGTAGTTCAGCCCATAGCTGGAGTTGCCCGAACCGGCCCGGGCAGCCAGCAGCACACCGCCTACCGCCGCGCAAAAGCAGCTCCAGGTGTAAACTTTAATCAGGTTCTTCTCCACATTGATCCCCGCCACCCGGGCAGCCTGCTCGTTGCCCCCAATGGCATAGATGTTCTTGCCAAAGCGGGTTTGAGTCAACATAAAACCGGAGATGGCCAGAATCAGGATCATAAACCAAACGATGTTTGGCACCCCTAAGAACCTGCCCTGACCAAGGGCCTTAAATTCCGGTTTGAGGGTGGGGACAGGATAGGCATTGGTGTAAAGCTGGGCCAGGGAGCGGGCGATGAGCTGAGTGCCCAAGGTGGCAATAAAGGGTGGAATTTTGGTGTAGGCCACCAGCAAACCGTTGATCAGTCCTATGAGAGTCCCCACTGCAATTCCGGCGGCGATACCCACGCCAATGGGCAGGTCGGGCAGATTGGGGAACAGCTTGCCTGCATAATCAAACACCTGTACAAAAGAGGCGGACACCACCGACACCAGAGCAACCACCGAACCCAGAGAAAGATCAATCCCTCTGGCCAAAATACACCACATGACTCCTGCGGCCAGAATACCGATGACGGCTTCTGTCATGAGAATGTTATGTAAGTTATCCACGGACAGAAACCTTGGATTCATAAGAGTGGTAAAGACTACCATGACCACCAGAACCAGCCAGATGGAATGGGTGCTGGTAAACCGCTTCATTTTTTGCGCATTCATGATGTGCGCCTCCTTTACTGTTCTACGCCGCCGGTGGCGTAGCTCATAATGGTTTCCTGGTTAGCCTCCTGACGGTCCAGAATGGCTTTCACCCGTCCCTCGTGCATCACCAGAACGCGGTCGGACATGCCCAGCACCTCCGGCAGCTCGGAGGAGATCAGGATGATGGCTTTACCCATACCGGCCAGTTGTGTAATAATGGCGTGTATTTCTGATTTGGCGCCTACATCAATGCCTCTGGTGGGCTCGTCAACAATCAGAATATCCGGGTCGTTCAAAAGCAGGCGGGCCACCAAAACCTTTTGCTGGTTACCGCCCGAAAGATCCATCACCAGCTGGTGAATGCCGGTGGTTTTAATGGAAAGCTGCTGGATCAGCTCCTTTGAATCCTGCCGGATTTCCCGGTGCCTGATGGGAAAGCCGTACCGGTCCAGAGCGGAAAGCACGATGTTGTCGGCCACGCTGCGCACTCCCACCGTTCCCTGACCCCGGCGGTCCTCGGTCAGAAGCACAATGCGGTTGCTGATGGCATCCCCCGGGTTTTTGATCTTAAGCTCTTTGCCATCTTTGTAAATTCTGCCCTGACTTTTGCGGCGCAGCCCAAAAATCGCCTCCACCAGCTCGGTTCTTCCGGCCCCTACCAGACCTGCAAACCCAAGAATTTCCCCCCGCCGCAGTTCAAAGGAAACATCGTGTACCAGCCGAGGCACACTGAGATGCTCCACCCGGAGCACCGTTTCCCCGATGGGGCATTCCACTTTGGGGAACATCTCGGTTAACTCCCGCCCCACCATTTTGGTGATGAGGGTGTTGATGTCGATTTCATCCACCTGATCGGTGGAGATGTACTCCCCATCGCGGAAGGTGGTAATTTCATCACAAATACGGAAAATTTCATCCATCTTATGGCTGATGTAAATCACCGCCACACCCTGCTCCTTTAGCTGGTCGATCATCCGGAACAGGTTTTCCACCTCTGTTTCGGTCAGGGAGCTGGTGGGTTCGTCCATCACCACAATATCCGAATCGTAGGACACCGCCTTGACGATTTCTACCATCTGCATCTGGGCCACGGTCAGGCTGCCCATGACGGCATCCGGGTCGATGAAAACATCCAGCCGGTCAAATAACTCTTTTGTCTTTTTCCGCATGGCCTTGCGGTCTACCAAAATGCCTTTGCAAGGCTCCCGGCCCATCCAGACGTTTTCGCTGACGCTGCGTGCAGGGACAGGAGTCAGCTCCTGATGAATCATGGAAATGCCGCTGGAAAGCGCCTCGTACACATTGTTGAAATTGGTTTCCTTGCCTTTGTAGAGGATGGTTCCACCATCCTTTTGGTAGATTCCGATCAGGCACTTCATCAGAGTGGATTTACCGGCCCCGTTTTCACCCAACAGCGCATGTACCTTGCCTGGCCGCACCTTGAGCTGCACTCCTTTTAGGGCGCGCACCCCGGGAAAGTTCTTGACAATATCCCTCATTTCCAGCACATATTCGCTCATAAGCCGCTCCTTGTTCTTCTGAATATAATGCTTGGGAGCACGCGGCCCCCAAGCATTCGCAAGTTATTGCAATGGGTGATGCCGGTTACATATACTCATCCACATTATCGGGGCCGACCGGCTCAAAGGCAACCCAGCTGATGGTGCCGTCCTCATTGGCATTTTGCAAGTCCTTTCCGTCCAGAATATCCACGGCGGCCTGCACCGAGCCGGCTCCTTGCCCTACGGCAGACTGGAACACGGTGAAAGCCATCTCGCCGGCCTTGACCGATTCACAGCCAACCACGGTAGCATCGATTCCCACCACAGGGCAAAAGATTTCGCCGGAGCCGCTGGTCTTCATGGCTTCGATGACACCAAGGGCCATCTCGTCGTTGTTGCAGATGACGGCATCTACACTTTCGCCCTTGCCCATAAACTGCACAAACTTGTTCATGGCGGTGGCGCGGTCCCAGTTGGCGGTATCCTCGTACAGAACGTTGTACGCAATGCCCCCGTCCTTGAGGCCATTCAAAGCGGAGTTAGTGCGGGCGGGAGTCGCCGGGTGAGTCAGATCGCCCTTAAACACCACAATGTTGATGGAGGTTTTGCCCTCGGCATTGAAATGCTCGGCCAAAAATTTCCCCTGAAGTCCCCCCGATACGTTTTCGTCGGAGCCTACGTAAACATATTGGCCTTTCTCCAGCAGTGCCAGATCGGGAGCGCGGTTGACAAAGACCACCTTCATATCCCCGGCGGCGGCCAAAACCTCGGCGGCATTGTCTGCGTTTACCATGTTGACAACCATAGCATCGAAGCCCTTGACAGCGCATGTCTGCACATGGGAAAGCTGGGTGGCGATATCCTCTTTTGCCTCATATATCTCCAATTTAACGCCCAGCTCTTCCGCCTTTTTGGTGGCGGCCATTTCCAAGGAAGTTAGAAATTGATCGCGAACTGCGATGGAAAAACCAATTTGATACTGCTTGGCCTCAGCCGGCGGACTGTCCGGGGCTGCCGAAGAACCCTGAGAAGGTGCTGCAGGCGCGTTTGCGGAGGATTGCTGCTGTGGTGCACTTTGTTGGCAGCCGGTCATTGCAAATGCCAATACCAGAATCAGGAATACGGATACAAACTTCTTCATGTTTACGAACACCCTTTCTCTTTAATATCAATAGCGATTTAAGAACCCTAACTCTTAGAACCAACCATACTTACAGCAAGGAGGCGATACAGCAATGGAGGCGTATTATCCCTTTAAGGGTGAGGCCGGAGCATCCATCGCGGTGGAACTTTTTCACGGCCAGCAATCGGTTCCCAAGCACTTTCACGAGTTTAACGAGTTTGTTCTGGTGCTCAAGGGTACCTGTAAACATCGGTTTGGCCCTCAGGAAAGCATCCTGATTCCCGGGGATATCTTTCTGGTTCCGGCTCACAAATCCCACGAATATATCATTGAATCTTCATTGACCATCTACAACGTCCAGTTTTATCCCCGCCGTTTGGAAAAGCTCTGGGGCGGAGTGTGGCCCTCCCGCTTGGGTCAGGATGAAAAAGACATCGACAATGTCAAGCTGGATGACCAGTGGGCGTCTTTGTTTCCCCCCTTGCCGGATGTGGAAAGGGCCCACCCGGATGCCGGCGAGGATTTTCGCATCCTGAGGCTGAATTCCAGCGAGCGGGAGTACGTTTCTACCCTGCTGGGGTTTATGTATCGGGAGCAGCAACAGCACAGCTTTGATTACGAACGGGTGCTGCGCTCCTATCTGGAAATTGTGCTAGTGGAGCTTAACCGGGTCCACTCAAGGCAAATCAGCATGAATTATGGTCAAAATTACCCATCACCAACCAAAAATACTATAAAATATGCAGTCCAGTATATTGAAGATCATTTGGCGGATCCGATTGATTTTCACGCTTTGGCCGCCGAGGCGTATATGAGCGTCAACTACTTCCGCACTGTTTTTAAACAGGCCACCGGGCTTTCTCCCGTAGACTACTTAAACCGCAAGAGGATCATAAAATCTCTGCATCTTCTTCAGTCAGAAAATCTCCCGATTCAGGAGATAGCCACCCTTGTTGGAATACAGGATGCCAATTACTTTTCCAGAATGTTTAAAAAAATTATAGGTTATCCCCCAAAGTATTTCAAGTGAATCGGTGAATAATGCTATTTTATCTGTGTATCCTACTAATATTAGGAATTTTTTCCCTTAACTGTAACAATATTCTTTTTTAATTTTTATAAATCTGTGACTATTTGGAAGTGTTTTTTTATGTTTGGCATCTCTCCTCTATGGTCGTTACGGAGCAGACGCAAGCACAGCAAAAAGGGCCGGCAGCGTTCATGCTGCCGGCCCTTTTCTATCAAGTAAAGCCCACGGACTGGCTTTCTGCTTTGTGCAGTCAACCAGCCCATGTGTACATCCGATGGGGTAAACTAAGCGATCAGCTGGGGCAGGATAAAAAGCAGAAGCGCCACCGCCACCGCAATGGACACCACAATGCTCCAAATCTTGAACTCCCGGTCCATTTTGGCCTTTTCCTCAGCGGGGGGCTCCTGAATTTCCATAATCCGCTGGGCCAGCTCCGAGTCCCCCTCCTTGCCGTAGCGGGCCTGACAGATGTAGAAGATAATGAGTCCCAGCACGCACCAGATAATTCCGGACCACAGAGCCGCCAGATCCAGCTGGGTCATCATAATCAGGTAGATGACCACCGAGATAGGCGCCCCAATCATGATAAAGGGAGCTTTGTAGGGCCGCTTAAGATCGGGCAGTTTTTTGCGCAGACCGTAGGAGGCCGCAATGCCGATGACATAGTAAAGCAGATCGGCAAACAGGCTCAGGGAGGCGATGTAGATCATGGAGTTGGTGGCAATCAGGAAGAGGGTGAGGACACCCAGCGTCAGAATCGAAATATAGGGAGTCTGGAATTTGGGGTGAATTTTTGCAAACACCCGAGGCATGGAACCGTCTCGGGCCATAGTAAACAGGTAGCGGGGCGGAACCGCAATACTGGCGTTAAGGGTAGAAAAGTCGCCGCCAAAGGCAATTCCCGCCGCCAGCAGAATCAGGGGCAGACCCACAATGCCAGCGTTGATCATGGCGTCGGCATAGGGAGCATCGGCCACGGCAATGGCGCCCAGATGCTCAAAGGGGGTGATGCCCACCAGATACCACTGAAAAATGGAGTTAACCGCAAACACAATAAAGGGAGCCAAAAACAGGGCCCGGGGAATGTTGATGTGAGGGTACTTAATTTCCTCACCCATGGCGCAGCAGGTTTCAAACCCGGCAAAGCACCACCAGATCATGGCCACGTTGGCGATAAAGGAACCGCCGGAAAAATCAAGGAAGTCGGGCAGTTGGACAAAGTGGGGCATCTGCACCTGAGGAATCATCAACAGGAACCAGATGATGGCAACACCCCAGAAGAAGAACATAAAGCCGTTCTGCAGCTTGCCGGTCATCTCCACGCCCCGCACATTGGTGGCCATAAACAGGATGACGGCAATGCAGGCCACCACCGTATCGCTGACCGGCAGATCGATGCCCAAGGCACCAAACAGGGTCTTAAAATAAAAGCTGAAGGCCAGGGCCTCTCCGCTGGTGACCGCCACCAGAGAGATGATGAAGTTCCAGCCGGCCAGCATGCCAAGGGGCTTGCCCAGTCCCATGGACGCGTACTTATATGTACCCCCCGCATAGGGCAGAGCCGCGCCCATCTCGGCGTAGAGCAGGGCCGGATAGATGCTGACAATCAGAGCAACCAGAGTGGCCCAGATCACCGCTGCACCCATCAGCCCCACCACCTGTGCGCCTACGGTGAACAGTCCCACACCAATGACTGTTCCCACTGTAATGGTGACTGCTTCCCGCATGCCAAAACTGCGCTTGAGAACCTGATTTTGTTCTTGCATAGAAAAACCCTCCTTTAATCACTAATCGATATAGAACTCCGGAACCCTTCCGGGAATCTACAGCTTTTCGGCCCGGATTTCCGCCGCTCTGGCGTGGGCAATCAGCCCTTCCCCTCTGGCCATCCGGGAGGTCAGGGGAGCCAGCACCTTGACGGCACCGGCTGTCATGCGCTGGTGAGTACACACCTTGAGGAAGGTTCCCACCCAGACGCCGCCGGTATACCTTGCCGCCCGCAGAGTAGGCAGGGTGTGGTTGGTGCCGGAAACATAGTCGCCAAACACTTCTGCCGTGGCCTGCCCGATAAACAAAGAGCCGTAGTTGACCAGCCGGGGAAGCACCGCATCTTCCTCCCGGACAATCACTTCCAGATGCTCGGGGGCGTGGCTGTTGGCAATCTGAATGGCTTCCTCCAAGTCTTCGGCCAAAATGACCTCGCCGTAATCCTCCCAGGATTTCCGGGCAATCCCGGCGGTTTCCAGCGTAGCCAGCTGAGCCTCCACCGCCGCAATGGTCTGCCGGGCCAGCTCCCGGCTGGTGGTGACCAGAATCCCCTTGGCCAACAGATCGTGCTCCGACTGGGCCAGCAAGTCCGCCGCCAGAATTTCGGGATCGGCAGAATCATCAGCGATGACCAGCACCTCGCTGGGCCCTGCGATAAAGTCGATCCCCACCTGACCGTAGCACTGGCGCTTAGCCTCGGTGACATACTGGTTGCCGGGGCCGACAATGATGTCCACCGCCGGAATCTGATCAGTACCGTAGGCAAAAGCCGCAATGCCGTGAGCACCGCCTACTCCATAGATTTCATCGGCTCCGGCAATGTCCAGAGCCGCCAGAATGTTGGGGTGAATCCTTCCGCTGCCCTTCATGGTGGGGGAACAGGCCACCACCTTTCCCACTCCCGCTACCCGGGCCGGAATCACCAGCATCAGAGCCGTGGAGTAGAGGGGGTAGCTTCCCCCGGGCACATAGCAGCAGCAGGACTGCACCGGAATCACCCGGTGGCCCAGAGCGGCACCCGGCGTGGGCGAAATATCCTCCAGAGCCTTCATGCTGCCCAGCTGGGCTTGGGCAAAGGCCCGGATGTTGGCCGCAGCCGCCTTTAAATCGTCGATCTCCTGCTGGGAAAGCTGTGCGTACGCCTCGTCAATTTCCTGCCTTGTCACCTGCAAGTCCTTGCGGCTGTTGCCGTCAAAGCGGGTGTTGTAGTCCACAAGGGCGGCGTCCCCCTCCCTGCGCACCCGGGCGATAATTTCGGCGACATTGGCGGTCAGTTGGGGATTGTCGTCGTTGGCACGGGTGATGGCAGACTTGATGATTTCCATGACATTCCTCCTAATCTTGACAATCTAACATAAAAAGCCGAATAAGCTTTCATCCTCTAGCGGATGGCGTCCAGCGTTCTTTGGGTTCCCATCAGTGCCTCTTCGGGGGAGATTTCCCCCCGGATACAGCGCAGGATATGCAGCCCCAGATTGTACTCAAAATCCCGCTGGTTGTAGTCGATTTCCATCGGAGAGAGAATGGGCTTGCGAATCCCCAGCCGCATGTTGTTTTGCAGGGCGTCCAGCCAAGGGTAGGCATCCAGAATCTCCCGGTGCTCGTAGACGCTGCGGCAGGCGGAAGTCCCCCCCATCATCACCAGCTCGGGAGCGATCTCTTCCCCTGTGGCCCAGCGGATAAACTGGTAGGCTGCTTCCGGCTGGGAGGAGTTGCGGCAGACTCCCAAGGAGCCTCCCGCCAACAGGGGGTGCCGCCCCGGAATGGGGGCAAAGCCGATTTCCACCCCCACATTGGCACTCTGGGCCCGGACAAAGCTGGAGGCATGGTTGACGTACAAAATAGAGGTGGCGGTTTGTCCGTCCACAAAATTGGCGGCGATTTCGCTCCAGCTCTGGACTGTGTCCAAGCTGGTGCAGGAGGCGTAGGCCAAGTAGTCCCGCAAGGCGGAAAGAGCGGCGGGGGTGGTCAGGTCCAGACAGCCGTTGCTGCTGTAGGAAAGTCCCCCCGCAGCCAGAAGACGGGGCAGGTAGTCGCTGGAAATGGAGGTGGGATTGGTGGGAGCCAAGCTGGCTCCGTAGCGGATGGGGGAATCGGGGCGGTGAGATTTTGTAAAGAAGCGGCAGATGCGGTCCAGCTCCGGGAAGGTGGTGGGAACCTCCAATGTTTCACCGGTTTCCTCGTAAAAGGCCCGGATTTGGCCGATGTCTTCAAAGAGGGAGCGTTGGTAAAAGAGCATCTGCACGCTGATGTCAAAAGGCAGGGCAAACAACTTGCCCCCCACTACCGAAAAATCGTTTTGCAGGTTGGGGAAAAATTGGTTGAGGGTGCTGGGGGCAGATTTATCC
>CALCSA010000240.1 GCA_937894185.1 uncultured Clostridia bacterium
CGCTTTGGCATTCCCACCAGCGAGAGCCACGCCCTTATCGCCGCGTTGAGCGGAGCGGCTTTGGCTCTGGGCAATCTGGGAGGCATCAACCGGGGCGCTTGGGGCAAGGTGCTGGCAGGCCTTGGAATCTCCATCGCCTGCGGATACCTGCTGGGCTGGCTGCCTGCCAAGCTGCTGGCGGCTCCTCTGCAGCGCCTTGGGGACCGGACTCTGGGCCGGATGCAGGTGCTGGCCGCCGGTGGAATGGCTTTTATGCACGGCGCTCAGGACGGTCAGAAGTTTGTGGCGGTCTTTATCATGGCGGAGCTGCTGGCCAAAGGGGAATATATGCCCGGTCCGGTGTCCCTGAACCGCCATGTGTGGGTTCTGGTGCTCTGCGCTCTCACCATGGCCTTGGGCACATCGGTGGGAGGGGGCAGGATTGTGGAGCTGGTGGGCAGCCGGATGGTGCGGCTGCAAAAGCTGGAGGGCCTTTGCGCCGATTTAGGCGGAGCCCTCTGCCTCTTGATGGCCACCCTCTGGGGAATTCCCATGAGCACCAGCCACACCAAAACCACCGCCATGATGGGGGCGGCCTCTGCAACCGGAAGCCGGGTAGATCATCAGGTGGTGCGGGAAATTGTCCTCACTTGGGGGATTACCTTTCCCGTCTGTGGCGCTTTGGGCTGGATGCTGACCCGGTTTTTTCTTTTTGCCCTGTAAAGTCAAGGGCTTTACAGCGGAATCTTCGCAGAAACAGACCCATTATTTTCAAGGCGGCGAGCTGGAATGCAGAGCGAGACAGTGGGAAAAGAGCGCAGTCAGCCTTGTTTGCCGCCGGGTTTTGAGGTATAATATCCGCATAGGTAAACAGCAACGCTCTTTGTGCGGAAATGTGGATGTTACACCATAGCCAAGCCTGCCACCGGCCAACTTCCGCCCCACAGCGATTTGCAGCTATGACACGTTCGTTTTAAAATGGCCCGCCCGATAGGCGACGGTCGATGATACCATTCTCTGCGTGTATAGTATCATATACGCAGTGGGATTGAGACTTCTTTTTGTGTGCGAATGGGTTAAAAAAATGATAATCTTTCTGGAAAGGTGACGGATACTTTGATTCAGCTTGGTCCTGTGGATACCACCGATGCCTGCAAAAGGCTTCCCTTTTGGTCCCATTTGTCCCAGCAGGAGCAGGAGCGTGTTGTTGGGCGAATGACCATGCTTGGCTATCAAGCTGGGCAGACCATTCGCGGGGGGCATGGCGATTGCCTTGGCCTTGTCATTGTGGTGCGCGGTGTGCTGCGGGCCTATCTGCTTTCCCCCAACGGGCGGGAAATCACCCTGTATCGGATGAAAGCGGGGGACAGCTGCGTGCTGGCGGCCTCCTGCGCGCTGGACGCCATTTCCTTTGAAACCATGGTAGACGCGGAGGAGGACAGCGAGATTTTGTTGCTGCCCGTGGACGTCTACGCCTCTTTGATGAAGAATAACCTGTATGTGGAACGGGATACCTACAAGATGACCACCGAGCGGTTTTCCGACGTGGTGGCCGGGCTGGAACGTCTGGCCTTTATGAATCTGGAGCAGCGGCTCATCTCCTTTTTGCTGGACGAAACCGCCGACAACGGCTCCGACACCATCCACATGACCCACGAGCAGATTGCCGTCAACATCGGCAGTGCCCGGGAGGTGGTCAGCCGCACCCTGAAAAGTTTGGCTGCCCGCGGATGGGTGGAGTTGTTCCGGGGCGGGGTGCGCCTCAAGGATAAAACCGCCCTCTACCAGTTGGTTGAGTGATTACACAATGTATAATGAAAGGCGCATTCAACGGATTTGTCATCATTTTTTATATTATAAATGGAATTAAATACATAAAACTAAACTTAAAGTAATTGGAGGGCCTGCAAAAATCGAGGTTTGCGGGTCCTTGTTCTGCAAGCTGCAAGGGGACCCGCCCCATCATCCTTCCAGTGCGTTGGACCCGGTGACCTTGCATGTTTGCCTGTGTTCTTGCCTCATCGACGGCAGGAATCCATGGATTGAAGCAGGCAATCGGCGATATGCCGGGTCAGCCGGGGGCTTAGGTAGGGGTGGATGGGCAGGGAAAGAAGCCGCCCCATCAAGGCAAGAGTGTTGATCAGCATCACCCGGTTCCACTCGCTGCGGTTGGTCTGCATGCCGCAGGAGGGAGCATCGGCGGGAATGTTTAGCTCCCGGAGCTTGGCGGACACCCGGCTCCGATCCCGGGAGCGGGGCAGAGCCACTACCAGCTGACTGTAGGCGCTTTGGGAGCCTCGGGCCAGCTGCTGCATCCTCAGCTTGTTCCCCAAGGCGGTGCGGTAGATACCGGCGATGGTTCGCCGCTGTTCGGTCTGTTGGGCGCAGGTTTCCAGCCGGGCACCGATGAGAAAGGCGTCCGCGCTGCCCATTCTGGGGATAGCCGGCTCCCCCGGAGATGACTGATGCCCCATCCGGCGCAGAGTCCGCAGCCGATGAGCATCTAAATCATTCTGGCAGAAGATAGCTCCGCCCCCCAACTCCTCCAAGGGGGAGGGGGTGGCAAAGGAGGCCACGGCAAAACGGCCGAAGCTTCCAGCGGGGCGGCCGTTCATCTCAGCTCCAAAAGCACCGGAAAGGTCCTCAATCACCGGGATGCCCTGGCTGCGGCAAATCTCCTCCAAAGCGGGAAAGTTGCAGGGAGCGCCAAAGAGATCGGTGGCGATTAAGGCCGAAGGGACAGGCTCCCCCATGCGGCGGAGCTTGCTCAGAGCGTATTCTAAACAGTAGGGGTCCAAGGTATAGGTGTTGGGGTTGACGTCCACAAAGACGGGGGAGGCCCCTGCCAGCATGATTCCCTGCACCGGCAAAGCACAGCCCAAAGCGGCGCAGAGCACCGAATCTCCCGGCAGAACTCCCGAAGCCCGCAGGGCCAGAGCAAGGCCGCTGGCAGCATCGGACACCGCAATGCAGTGCCGTGCTCCCACCCACCGGGCCAATCGGTGCTCCAGAATGAGAACATCCTCGCCGAGAATAAGCTCCACTGCCGGAACCAGACCGATTTCCGCCGGGTCGGCTTCCTGCTGATACATCGTCTGAAAGCTTTGCTGCTCCATGGTTACATCCCCCGTATTGATAGAGTGCCGGTGATAGAACCCGATGATGGGTTGCTATCATTATACAGTTAGTAGAAATCACATCCTGTCGAACCGTTGAAATCCCGCAGAATTCACGGCCGAAGGGAAAATTTCAGAACAAAACAAGCCTATGGGAGGGATTGTGTGAAGCTGATCCATACATCCGACTGGCATTTGGGGAAGAACCTTTACGAATACCCCCTGCTGGACGATCAGGCCCATTTTCTGGACTGGCTGCTGGAGCTGATGGAGCAGGAACAGGTGGATGCTCTGGTGATTGCCGGAGATGTCTACCACCGGCCGGTTCCTGCTGCGGATGCGGTGGCGCTGTTCGACCGATTTTTGAGCCGGGCCACTTTGGAGCTG
>CALCSA010000241.1 GCA_937894185.1 uncultured Clostridia bacterium
TCCCGGCCTCTGTCAGGGTAATGTAACCTCCGCCGTCCACCTCGATCAGGCCACTTTTTCGGAGGTTTTTCATGGCGATACTGACACTGGGCTTGGAGTAGTCCAGCTCCCGGACAATGTCGATGGAGCGCACCTCGCCCATCCGCTTTTGCAGGATCAGTATAGTTTCCAAATAGTTTTCAGCCGATTCCTGAATCTTCATAATACCCCTTCTTTAATGCCTTTGCTATCACTATATCAAAGTTCTGAAAAATATTCAAATTGCTATTGACAATGGAGTTAGCCCGTGATAACATTAACCTAGTTAGGGATTGCTAACTAAAAAGTGTACGAGGAGGCAGTTATGATGCCACTGAGCATGGCGAAGTCGGGGGAGACAAGTTTTATCAAAAAGATCTCCGGCAAGGACGAAGTGCGCCAGCATCTGGCCGAGCTAGGATTTATGGTGGGCGAAAAGGTCACGGTTGTCAGCGAAGTGGGCGGTAGCCTGATTCTCAGCGTCAAGGGAACCCGAATAGCGCTGGGCAAGCAGATGGCAAACCGCATTATGGTTTAGGAGGAAAAACAGATGAAAACGTTGCGGGAAATACCGGTCGGCGAAACAGTCAAGGTCGTGCGGCTGCACGGCGGTGGCGCGGTGAAGCGCCGAATTATGGACATGGGCGTGACAAAAGGAACCGAGGTCTTTGTGCGCAAGGTAGCGCCTTTGGGAGACCCTATGGAGGTCAACGTGCGGGGTTATGAGCTTTCCCTGCGCAAAGTGGACTGTGAAATGATTGAGGTGGAGTAGTCCCGCATACAGAGCCAGAGGCAATGGCCAGCCTCCTATTTGCCGGAATTAAAGTTAGCCATATCTTACTTGTAGAGCGGAGGAATCATGGTGGAAATCAAAATAGCCCTTGCGGGCAATCCCAACAGCGGCAAGACAACCATGTTCAACGACCTGACCGGGAGTGCCCAGCATGTGGGAAACTGGCCGGGGGTTACAGTAGAGCGGAAGGAAGGGAAGCTCAAAGGGGAAAAGGATATCCTAATTCAGGATTTGCCCGGCATCTACTCCCTACACGCTGGAAGAGGTTGTCTCCCGGGAATACTTAATTAACGAAGATCCCGACGCGATCCTGAACATCGTAGACGGCAGCAATCTGGAACGCAATCTTTACCTGACCACCCAATTGCTGGAAATCGGTACGCCCATGGTGATTGCCCTCAATATGATGGATGTGGTGCGAAAAAACGGCGACATCATCAATCTGGAAAAGCTTTCGGGGGCGCTGGGGTGCCCCATTGTGGAGACCAGTGCCCTGAAAGGAGAGGGAAGCCGGCAGGCGGCCGAGCTGGCGGCAAAGCTGGCCCGGGAAAAGCGGGCAGGGGAGCATCCTCATGTGTTCAGCGGCACGGTGGAGCACGCCATCGCCCACATTGAGGATCTGATTGGGGATGCCATCCCCCGGGAGCAGATGCGCTGGTATGCGGTCAAGCTGTTTGAGCGGGATGAAAAGGTGCGGGAGCAGCTTACTCTGGATGCCGGTGTAGCAGACGCCGTTGAAAAAATTGTGTCCGATTGTGAAGACGTATTGGATGACGACGCGGAAAGCATCATCACCAACGAACGGTACGCCTATATCAGCAAGCTGATGGAGGTCGGCGTGCGGCGGGGGCAAAGAAAGAATAACCTGACCACCTCGGACAGAATCGACAGGGTGGTGACCAACCGTTGGCTGGCGCTGCCTATTTTTGTGGTGGTGATGTTTGTCGTTTACTTTTTATCGATCACCACGGTGGGCACCATGATGACCGATTTTACCAACGACGTGATCTTTGGCGAATGGATCATGGGCGGGCTTCAGGGCTGGTTGGAATCCATCGGTACTGCCGGCTGGCTGACGGGGCTGCTGGTGGATGGAGTTGTCGGTGGTGTCGGCGCGGTTCTTGGGTTTGTACCCCAGATGCTGGTGCTGTTCCTGCTGCTGGCAATGTTGGAGGATATCGGCTACATGGCCCGGGTCGCTTTCATCATGGATCGGATCTTCCGGAAATTCGGACTTTCCGGAAAAAGCTTCATCCCCATGTTGATTGGTTCCGGCTGTTCGGTGCCCGGCATCATGGCTTCCCGCACCATTGAAAGTGAGCGGGATCGCCGCATGACCATCATGACCACCTCCTTCATCCCCTGCGGCGCAAAGATGCCCATTGTGGGCCTCATTGCCGGCGCCCTGTTCGGCGGGGCGTGGTGGGTGGCCCCGATGGCCTACTTTATCGGGGTGGCGGCGGTGATTGTCTCCGGCATCATCCTAAAGAAGACAAAGATGTTTGCGGGCGATCCGGCGCCCTTCGTCATGGAGCTCCCTCCTTATCACGCTCCTGGCACTGTCAACGTTCTGCGCAGCATGTGGGAGCGGGGCTGGTCATTCATCAAGCGTGCCGGTACGGTGATCCTGCTGGCCAGCATTGCCATTTGGTTCCTGTCCGCCTTTGGTGTTGTGGACGGCAGCTTTGGCATGGTGGAGGATATGGACGCCAGCATTCTGGCAGTCATCGGAGGCGCGATTGCCTTCATCTTCGCCCCTCTCGGCTTTGGCACTTGGCAGGCCACGGTAGCTACCGTCATGGGCCTGGTTGCGAAAGAGGAGGTTGTGGGGGTATTCGGCGTGCTGTTCGGCGTGGCCGGTGACGCGCTGGAAATGGTGGAGAAAGGTGCCTTTGCCGGGCTGAGTCCCATCGCCG
>CALCSA010000242.1 GCA_937894185.1 uncultured Clostridia bacterium
ATCGAGTACGCAAAAGCTCATCCCCAAGAGCTGACCTGCGGGATGCTGACCGCCACTGGTGCCGACGCTGTTTCCCTCAAGCAGACTTTGGCCGGTGGACTGGGTGTCGACGTCAACGACATTGAACAATACGTAAAGATCGTCAACTATGGCGGCGGTGCCGAGCTGAGCTCTGCCATGGTGGGCGGACACATCAATATCTCCATCACCGGTGCCGATGAAATCAAGGGCCTGATCGAATCCGGCGATATTGTTCCTCTTGTCTCCATGTCCGAGCAACGCATGAGCTCCCTGCCTGACATTCAGTGCACCGGGGAGTTGGGAATCGAATCCTTCGTGGGTACCTGGAGAGCTCTTATGGCCCGCAAAGATACACCTCAGGCGGCAATCGACTCTATCACCGCAGCTGTGGAAGAAGCCTGGAACGACCCTGCCTATCAGGAATTCCTCAAGCAGGCCAGCTATCTGGACCGTCCCGGCTTTGCCAACTCCGGCGACACTCAGGCGCTGATGGACGATGAATATAAAACTTTTGGTGAATACCTGACCAACGCCGGGCTGATCTAAGCAACTACTGTGGCAATTGGAGGGCGGGAAACTCCCGCCCTCGTCAAATACCATGCAAGCTATGTTAGGAGTTGATCTGTTTGGCGATTGAATTGATCGTAAATGCTCTGTTGCTTGTGTTTTCTGTATTTTGCTTCTTTTATGTGGGCGCCACCATGCCCAAGTCTCCCGCCAATGAGCTGGGGGCAGAGCAGTGGCCTCAGGCAATTCTGCTTCTCCTCATCATTTCCATTGTCTGGAATCTGCGCAATTATTTTAAAAGAAATGTCCTTTCGGATGTTGTACAGGCGTTTAAAAACTTTTTTCCCGACCTGATTCAGTTCTTCAAAAGCAAGCTTTTTTTCGGCATGATCATACTGATGATTATGGCTTGGGCCTACGAGCCAATCGGCTTTTTGGCAACCTGTATCCTGTTCCTCATTAGCTATGGCATCCTGCTGGGCGAGCGGCGCCCCTGGTTTTTGGCGGTTACCGCTTTGGTGATTACGCTTATTTTGTATGTAGGATTTTCGGTATTCCTTGGAGTCATGCTGCCCAGAGGATATGTGCCCTTCCTCCGTCAGATCGCGCTGTTCCTTGAATCCGTATTCCAGCACTTATAAGGGGGGCAGGATATGTTTGACTTACTGACCAGTGGACTGGCTGTGGTCTTTCAGCCGGTAATGTTCATCCTGATTATTTTTGCGGTATTTCTTGGGACGCTGTTTGGAGCACTGCCCGGCGTCAGCGCCACCATGGCAGTCACTCTGGCCATTCCCTTTACCTACAAGATGGATGCGGTCAACGCCATTGCCTTTTTGGTGGCCACCTACTGCGCATCCATCACCGGCGGCGGAATGACCGCCATCCTCTTTAAAATCCCCGGTGTGCCCTCCAGTGCCCCCACCACCTACGACGGATACCCCATGGCTCAAAAGGGTGAGGCGGGAAAAGCACTGGGCATCCAGCTGATCTGCTCTGCCATCGGCGGCATGTTTGCGGCGTTCTGTATGCTTTTGCTCAGCCCCCAGCTGACGCGGGCGGCTCTCAGCTTTGGCCCGGCGGAACTGTTCGCCATTTCCTTTATGGGCCTTTCCATCCTCACCAGTTTGGAAACCGACAATATCTGCCGCACCATTATTTCCGGATTGCTGGGACTGCTGCTGGCCTGTATCGGATTGGATCCCCTGCTGGGAGTTCCCCGCATGACCTTTGGCACCCGCTTCCTCACCTCCGGCATCGAAATGATTCCTGTGATGATCGGATTCTTTGCCGTCACTGAGGTGCTCAAGCAAACCCAGAAGCGCTCCGAGCTCAAAGCTGTGGGAGCAGTGACCCAGATGAAGACCAAGATGCCCTCCCTCAAGGAGCTTTTGTCGGTCAAATGGACCATTCTGCGCTGCGCCGTGCTGGGAACCGTCATTGGCATTCTTCCCGGTGCGGGAGCCACCATCGCCGCCTTCCTCTGCTACTCCACCGAGCAGAAGCTCTCCAAATACCCTGAAAAGTTCGGAACCGGCATCATCGACGGCATCGCAGCCCCGGAAACCGGAAACAACGCAGCCTCCGGCGGCTCTATGGTTCCCTTGCTCTCTCTGGGAATCCCCGGGGGTAACGCAGCGGCTATTATGATGTCGGCTCTGGTTTTAAAAGGCGTCACCATGGGGCCCCTGCTGCTGGTGAACCAGCCTGAGTTTTTGTCCGCCACCTTTGCCTCCATGCTGGTCTCCAAC
>CALCSA010000243.1 GCA_937894185.1 uncultured Clostridia bacterium
CGGGAGCTGACCGCCTATCTGGCCGCCCACACCGACGCGCTGCCCACCACCGATGAATTGGAGCGGATCGACTTTGCTCTGGCGGCTTTGGCGGTGGAAACCGCCGTGGCCCGTCACTGCGGCACCATGGAGCAGGTTTTTACTCTCACCGGAACGGCTCTGGCTCAAACCGGCAAGGACCTGACGGAAGTGGAGCGGCTGGTGATGACCGGCGGCGCCGTCGTCCATGCCAAACGGGTGGCGGATATTGCCGCCCACGCTTTGTACAGCACAAAACAACCCCAATCTTTGCGCCCTTTTAAAGCGGAAATTCTGGTTGATCACAAGTATATTCTGGCGGCCATGGGACTTTTGGCAGGCCATCACCCGGCATCCGCCCTCAACGTCATGAAAAAGGAGTTAGTGAGTCATGGATTTGCGCAACAAAAAAATTGACGAAGGTGTCTTTATGGCCTCCCGCGGGGAGGTGCTTGCTCAATGGCCCACCGGCAGCCGGGTAGACCTGCAGGAGGCTGTTGATTTCCACAAAAGCCTGCCGGAAAGCAAAATCTTTTCCCGCAAGCTGGCAGAAGCCAAAAAGAACAAGAAAACCCTGATTCAGCCCCGGGCCGGTGTGGCTCTGCTGCAGGACCACATCAAGCTCCTCACCTACCTGCAGGACCAGGGCGAAGCCGATCTGCTACCCACCACCATTGACAGCTACACCCGTCAGAACCGCTACAAGGAAGCGGAAAACGGCATCGAAGAAAGCGTGCGCCAGTCCAAATCCATGCTCAACGGCTTTCCCGCCGTCAACCACGGGGTAGACGGCTGCCGCTCCATCATTCAAAGTCTGGATGTGCCGGTTCAGGTGCGTCACGGCACCCCCGACGCCCGCCTGCTCACCGAAATCACCTACGCCGGCGGCTACACCAGCTACGAGGGCGGCGGCATCTCCTACAACATCCCCTACGCCAAGAGCGTCAGTCTGGAATCCACCATCCGGGATTGGCAGTACGTAGACCGCCTCACCGGACTCTATGAGGAAATGGGCGTCTCCATCAACCGGGAGCCCTTTGGCCCCCTTACCGGCACACTGGTTCCCCCCAGCATCTCCCACGCCGTCGCCATCATCGAGGGCCTTCTTGCCGCCGAGCAAGGGGTGCGGAACATTACCGTGGGCTATGGACAGTGCGGCAACTTAATTCAGGATGTGGCCGCCATCCGCTCTCTGGAAGAGATGACCGAGGAGTACCTGAAGGCTTATGGCTACGGCGATGTCGTGGTCACCACAGTGCTGCACCAGTGGATGGGCGGCTTCCCTCAGGACGAGGCCAAGGCTTTTGGCGTCATCAGCTGGGGCAGCGTGGTGGGCGCCCTTGCGGGAGCCACCAAGATCATCGTCAAGACCCCCCACGAGGCGATGGGGGTTCCCACCATGGAGGCAAACGCCCAAGGTCTGCGCTGCACCAAGCAGGTGATCTCCATGCTGGCGGATCAGCCCCTGAACAACGCGCAGGTTACCGCCGAGAAGGAGATCATCAAGGCCGAGACCAAGTGCATTCTGGACAAATGCTTTGAATTGGGCGAAGGTGACATCGCCGTGGGCGCCGTAGCCGCTTTCCAGACCGGGGTGCTGGATATTCCCTTTGCCCCCAGCCGCTTTAACGCAGGCAAGCTGCTCCCCGCCCGGGACAACGACGGCGCTATCCGCATCCTCACCCCCGGAGCCGTGCCCTTCTCCAAGGAACTGCTGGACTTTAACGCCGCTAAGATCGAGGAGCGGGCCAAGAGCGAAAAACGGGCCGCCTCCTTCCAGATGGTGATTGATGACGTGTACGCCATCGGCAAGGGCCGTCTGGTGGGCAGACCCTAGATTTAAATCATAAAGGGAAGGTATCATTATGAAAATTATGGATCTTATCTGCGCTCCCGGGCGCACCGGGTTTTACTTTGACGATCAGCGGGCCATCAAAAACGGCGCCACTCCCGACGGCGCCACCTATCAGGGCGAGCCTGTCACCCCCGGCTTTACCTCCGTGCGGCAGGCAGGGGAGTCCATCTCCCTGCTGTTCCTGCTGGAGGACGGCCAGACCGCTTGGGGAGACTGCGCCGCCGTACAGTATTCCGGCGCAGGCGGCCGGGACCCCCTCTTTTTGGCCCAGAACTTCATCCCCTTTATTGAAAAACACTTAAAGCCCCTGTACGTGGGCAAGGAAATCACCACCTTCCGGGAAATGGCCGGCGAGCTGGAGCACATGCAGGTAGAGGGCAAACGGCTTCACACCGCTATTCGCTACGGCGTCAGTCAGGCTCTGCTGGATGCCGTGGCAAAGTCCCAGCACAAGATGATGTGCGAAGTGGTGGCCCAGGAATACGACTGCAAGCTTTCCGGCCAGATGATCCCCATCTTCACCCAGAGCGGCGACGCCCGCTACGACAACGCCGACAAGATGATTGTCAAACAGGCGCAGGTGCTGCCTCACGCCCTGATCAACCATGTGGCCACCAAGCTGGGCCAGAAGGGTGAGCTGCTGGAGGAGTACGTCTGCTGGCTGCGGGACCGGATCATTGCCCTGCGCACCGACGAAAGCTATGCCCCCGTCCTCCACATCGACGTTTACGGAACCATCGGCCTGCTGTTTGGCAACGACAACTACACCGCCATGGCCGACTATCTGGCCCGGCTGGAACAGGCCGCCGCTCCCTTTAAACTGCGGATTGAAGGCCCCATGGACGCCGAAGGCCGCGAGGCTCAGATGGAGGCTCTCAAGGCCCTCACCGCCTTGGTGGACGAGCGGAACATCGGGGTGGAGATTGTGGCCGACGAGTGGTGCAACACTCTGGAGGACATTCAGTACTTTGCCGACAACAAGGCAGGCCACATGGTTCAGGTAAAAACCCCCGACCTTGGCAGCGTCAGCAACACGGTGGAAGCCGTGCTCTACTGCAAGGAAAAGGGCATTGGCGCCTATCAGGGCGGAACCTGCAACGAGACCGACCGCTCCGCTCAGGTCTGCGTCAATCTGGCTATGGCCACCCAGCCCACTCAGATTCTGGCAAAGCCCGGCATGGGCGTGGACGAGGGTTATATGATCGTCTACAACGAGATGCAGAGAATTCTGGCCACCGCAAAGGCCAAAAAACTGATCTAACACAAGGGAGCCGGGGCAGCGTTCCCCGGCCGGCCCTGTTTTGTAATTGCTGAAAAACCCCAACATCTGTGGCGGATACTTCCGCCACGCTGAGGAAAGGAATGATGAACGGATGAAAGAGGAGTTTCGGATTCTTTCCACCACCGCCATTTTGGGATATGGCTTTCCGGTGGCCTCCTTTGAAGAGGGGATGAAGAGGAATCCCCACCTGATTGCTGTGGACGCAGGCTCTACCGACCCCGGCCCCTACTATTTGGGGGCAGGCGTTTCCTTCACCGACCGGGACGCCGTCAAGCGGGACCTGGAACTGATGATCAAAGCCGGTGTGGAGCGGGGGATTCCCGTTGTCATCGGCACAGCCGGGGGCAGCGGCGGCCAGCCCCATCTGGAGTGGAACAAACAGATCATTGAAGAAATCGCCAAAGAGCAGAACCTCCACTTTAAGCTGGCCCTCATCCACGCGGAAATCCCCCACGAGGACGTGAAGAAGGCCCTGAAGGAAGGCCGTATCCATGCTTTGGAGCCGGGTGTAGAAGGCGCGGGCCTCACCGAGGAGGACATCGACGCCACCAGCCGCATTGTGGCTCAAATGGGCATCGACCCCTTTATCGCCGCCCACAAAGGGGGCGCTCAGGTGATTCTGGCGGGCAGAGCCTACGACCCCGCCGTCTTTTCCGCTCTAGCGGTGGAACAAGGCTACGACATGGGCCTTGCCACCCATCTGGGCAAGATTCTGGAGTGCGCCGCCATCTGCGCCACCCCGGGCAGCGGCTCCGACTGCATGTTCGGCTATATTGGCAAAGATTACTTCCGGGTAGAGCCCCTGAGCCCGGTGCGCAAGTGCACCACCGTCTCGGTGGCGGCCCACACCCTGTACGAAAAGACCAACCCCTATATTCTGCCCGGCCCCGGCGGCCATCTGGACCTGACGGGAACCAGCTTTGAGCAGGATACCGAAACCACCGTCAAGGTGCGGGGCAGCAAATTTATCCCCGGCCAGCAGTACGCCATAAAATTGGAGGGAGCCAAGCGGATCGGATTCCGCACTGTCTCCATCGCCGGAACCCGGGACCCTGTGATGATGAGCCAGATCGACAACATCATTCAGGCGGTGAAGGACCGGGTGGCCGACAACTTCTCCGGCAAGAACCTCAAGTATTACCTTAACTTTACCGTTTATGGCCGGGACGGCGTCATGGCCGCTTTGGAGCCCCTGCGGAACGAACCCAAGGCTCACGAGTTCGGCATTATCATCGAAGCGGTGGCGGATACTCAGGCACAGGCCGACACCATCTGCGCTTCTGCCCGCTCCACCATGCTCCACTACGGCTACGAGGGGCGCCGGGCCACCGCCGGGAATCTGGCCTTCCCCTACAGCCCCAGCGATTTTCACGCCGGGGAAGTTTACGTCTTTTCCATCTACCATCTGATGGATGTGCAGGACCCTGCCGCGCCTTTTGCCATCGACTACGTCCAGCTTTAAAGGAGGAGTTACCATGAAAACCAAACTGACCGATCTGGCGGGCATTATCCGTTCCAAGAACTCCGGGCCTTACGAGCTGACCATGGACATCATCTTCAACGACTACGAGAGCTTTGAGAAGGTCCGGGGGGCCAAGGTGATCAACGAGGAGCTGGTGGGCAAGCTTTACAACATCACTCCCGATCAAATTGTGGGCATTGTGGAGTTTGAACCGGCCAAGGCCATTAAAATTACCATCCGCCGGCCCCTTTGCTCCGGGGATTTGGGCGAAACCGACGTTTACGGTGCCCAACAACACGCCCCTCTGCTGGGTCTGGAATTTGATCTGTAGCTCTGGAAAAACCTAATCATTAAACTTGTCTTCCCGCCGATCATATGGTATGATAATCCAAACACTGGTTGTGGGAAGCAGACAACGCAAGCTAAGACGCACGGTTTCCCCGTGCGTCTTTTGTTTATGCAGCAATTTGCCCCAAAAAACACACCCATAAGGTGGATACAAGAGGGAAATTGCGTGGCTTCTAGTTTGGTGAAATTGCAGCGAGGGGTATGGAATGGAACGGGAAAACTATTATCTGGTGCTGGAGCTGCCCATTGATCCGCCGACGGTGGACCCGGGGGAAATCCGCTCCGCCATCAACCGAAAAAAGCAGGAGTGGACCCGCTGGCAGGATCATCCCGGCAAGCGGGCACAGGGCCTTGCCAATCTGGCGGCTCTGCCCGACATGGAGCAGGTGATGTTTGAGCCCATTGCCCGCAAGCGGGAGGCCCGCAAGGCTTTGAAGCTGCGGGAGGATACCATGCTGCGCTTTGAGGCGGAGCTGCGGATTCTGGAAGGGAAGGGCCATCTCCTGCCCCGGGAAGTGTCGGCTCTGGCCGCCAAGTACCGGGTGTATGGCGTCACCCAAAAAACAGTGCACGAACTGGCTCAGGTTCCGATTTCCGAAGAGCCACCCACTCCCCGGGAGCCGGAGGCCGTGGGCGAGGTGCTGGACCGTCTCAGCGCCAAGACCATTACCCGCGATTTAAACATCCTGGGACTTCCCGATCTTTACGCCTTCTTGGAGGAACCGCCCTACTCCTCCATTAAAAAGCTGCGGACCGCCGCCGAACAACGCCGCCGCACCGCCGCTTCCGAGGGGAAAACCGCCGCCTCTGTAGCGGCGCAGGAGCTGGCGGGCATCTGCCTGCGCCTGTTCGAAGGCTTTGATTCCAAGCAGCTTTACGACCGGTACCTGCGAATTTCCGCCTGCCCCCCTTTGGGGGAAATGATCGACGATGAGTTTGTCCGGGCACGGTACATCAGCCCGGTGGCCATGATGCGGCTGGTCAACTTTGCCGTGGAGGCCTGCGGCTGCCGGGTGCTGGAGGCGGAGGATTACATCCGCCGGTACTGCGCCGCCTACCAAATCCCTGTGGACATGGAACAGCCTTTGATTTCCTGCCCCGCCTGCCAGCAGGAGGTAAGCCGGAACAGTGTGGTCTGCCAGTACTGCGCTGCCCCCCTCAAGGGGAGCTGTCCCACCTGCGGCACCCCCTTTGAGGATGGCGCGGCCGTCTGTGCTGCCTGCGGCTTCCTGCTGGGGGATATGGTCAAGGCCCTGCCCTATCTGGATGCGGCACAGGGCGCCATTATCGACCGCAGCTGGAGCGCCGCTCTGCGGGGCCTTGCCTATGTGGAAAAATACTGGCCGGGGCATCCGGAAATTGCCCCCCTCAAGATCCGGGCCAAGGAGCTGGAGGAGCGATACGTCTGGTATGTGGATCAGGTGAGTGACTGCATCAAACACGGCCAGTACTATGCCGCCCTGGACCTGATGGGCCGGGCCAGGGGAGAGAGTATTCGCCTTCCCGCCGCCATGGTGCGGCAGGTGGGCAAGGTGATCGAAAATCT
>CALCSA010000244.1 GCA_937894185.1 uncultured Clostridia bacterium
CTCACCGATTACACCGATCTGGCGGAGCTGCTCCAGCTCTTGCAGGAAGAGCGGTTGAGCCACAGTCAGGCCGACCTGCTGCAAACGGGAGAGACCCACGTGTACTCTCCCGTTTCGGGAATTGTCACCGGAGTAGTGGTGCGGGAAAACGTGCCGGCACTACCCGGAGTCTCCCTCATCACCGTCAGCGATACCTCCAGCTATAAAGTGCTGGCCGCCGTGCCGGAAGGGGAAATCTCCAAGGTAAAGGTGGGGGATCAGGCCAAGGTGTGGTGCGGAGGAGCCGCGGCCCGGGAATACAGCGCCACCGTCACCCGGATTTTTCCCACTGCCCATAAGGCGCTGCGGGGCACCACTACCGAAACTGTAGTGGACGTGGAGCTTGCCTTGGACAACCCCGACGAATCCCTCAAGCCAGGCTTTACCGCCCGGGTCAACATTCTGGGGGGAGAGGATTACACCTTGATTACCGTCCCATACGAAGCCATCCGGCAGGACGAAAACAACAACGAGTACGTCTATGTCTATCAGGATGGAAAGTTGAAAAAGAATTCGGTGGTCACCGGGCAAGAGCTGACCAACGAGGTAGAGATTCTCTCGGGGCTGGACCGAGACAGCATCGTCATCTACAATCCCGGGGATGTATTGGGAGAAGGTGCTATCATCCAATTAAAGGGGCGAGCCGATGTTACTTGACACCCTGCGGATTTCGGTAAAAAATCTGGGCCGGAAGAAGTCCCGCAGCACCCTGACCATTCTGGGCATTGCCATTGGGGTAGCCTCGGTGGTTCTGATTTCCTCCATGGGGGAAATCGGCAAATACACCGTGGGGGAGGAATTGGACAGCCTTGGCGTGGGAGCCTTGATGCTCTCGGGCAATCAGAAGATGGTGGGCTCGGCTCTGACTGCGGAGCATCTGGCGGCAGTGCGGCAAAGCGGTGCCGTGGAAAGCGCCATCCCCATTATTGTGGACTATACCAAAAGCTATATGCGTGAACTGATGTTGGATGTGGTGGTATGGGGCATTGACTACGGGGCCAATCAGGTCATCTCCATGGAGCCTCTTCACGGAAGGCTGATCACCAAAAACGATGTAGCGGCCGCCAAAAAAATCTGCGTCATTGATAAAAACATCGCCCTTGCCTACTATAAGCGGGAAAATATCGTGGGCAAAAAGATTTCCCTGCAATTTAAAACCGGAAACGAGGAGTTTACGGTGGTGGGAGTGGTGGAGTCGGGAGGCAGCATTGTTCAGGGGCTGATGGGGGACTACATCCCCGCCTTTTTCTATACCCCTTATACCACCATGCAGCAGGCCATGGGCCGGGAAACCTTTGATCAGATTGCCGTCACCCTGCGGCCCGGGGTAGAGGGGCAGGTGGCCGGCCCTCAGCTGGTGGGAATTGCCCGGCAGGTACCCGGCAGCGCTGCCGGACAATTCAAAACGGAAAATGTACAGGGCCAGAAGGAAAAACTGGGCTACGTCCTGAACATCATCACCATGATTCTCTCCCTGATTGCAGGAGTGTCGCTGGTGGTGGCAGGCCTTAGCATCATGACGGTGATGCTGGTATCGGTGGGGGAGCGCACCCGGGAAATCGGCATCAAGAAATCCATCGGAGCCAGCCGCCAGAACATTCTGGCAGAGTTCCTCATCGAAGCCTTTGTCATTTCCCTGATGGGAAGCCTCATCGGCGTGGGGGTGGGGGTGGGTATCATCGCCGCCGGTTGCGCCGTCCTCAAGCTTCCTGTCATCTTAAACCCGCATCTCATTGGCCTCTGCGTTTTCTTTGCCGTACTGGTGGGAATGGTCTTTGGGGTCTATCCGGCGTCCATTGCCTCCCGGCTCAACCCGGTGGATGCCCTGCGCTGCGAATAAACAAAAACAGTCACAAAAACCGTGCCGCCAGCGTAGAATAGTGGGGGCACGGTTTTTAAGCTTTTATTGCCGAAAACCCTGTGTTATGCTATACTGTGAACATAAAAAACGGGGAACTCCCCAGAAAGGAGAGTAAAAAAGATCACGGAAAAAGAAGGAGGGATTTTAGTTCAAAGGTGTATCAGCCAAAGCGCCAGAACCGCTTGCCAAAAGCGGTTGACGAGGTGAGAGGGAGATCGAAGCATTCGGCGGATACCTCTCCGCTTGGCCCGACGCGTCAGGGCGGGACAAAAACGCGGGTAACCGCGCCAACAAATCCCAGCCTGCGGGCAAAATCAGGGGGTGTTGACAAACTAAGCTGCAAAGAAGACAAGAGGGATTTTTCGGTACACAGGGCAAAGCCGCCGTGTTTTCATGGGCGGGAGCTTAGCCATCGGTGCCGAAATTAATCGCCGCGGTTTTTCTAGGAGCGGTTTTATTGTCAGCCCTAAATCAGGAGCAGCTTTATGAGTGGAATGATTGGATATACCGGCGCGGCATGCGCCTTAGATAGGATATTGGACGGCCTTTCCAAGCTGGAGTACCGAGGCTATGATGTTTCCGGCCTTTCCCTTCTGCTGGACGGCCAGATCGAGACTCTTCAGAGAGAGCGCCTTGCCTCCCTGACCGAAAAGGCAGCCCTGTACCCCGGACTCAGGCAAAGTCTCTGCGGCATCGGCGGAACCCGTTGGGCTCCCCACGGGGCAAAGCAGGAAAGCTGTGGGATTCCCTACACCACCTCCCGGCTATCTCTGGTTCACAGTGGCATTTTGGAAAACTCCCGGGAGCTGCGGGAACTGCTGGAGGGCAAAGGTTACACCTTCCAATCCCACAGCGACGGTGAGGTAGCGGCCAAACTGCTGGATTCTCTCTATTCGGGAGACCCGGTAAAGGCTCTGGCTCAGGCCCACAATCTGGTGGAGGGCTCCTGCGCCTTAGCTGTCCTCTTTGCGGATCAGCCGGGGCATCTCTACGGCATCCAAAAGAGCAGCTCTCTGGCCATTGGGCTGGGGGAGGGGGAGAGCTTTTTAGCCTCCGACTGCTGTGCTCTATTGGGGCATACCCAAACGTATTGCGCTCTGGAGGATGGGGAGATTGCCTGCCTGTCCCCTCATCAGGTTCAGGTGTTGGATATCAAGGGTCATCCCCGGAGCAAGGAGTACCATCGTTGCAGCAAGGATTCCCGGAAGGCCCAAAAAGGCGATTACGATCACTTTATGATCAAGGAGATCTGCGAGCAGGCCTCAGTGCTGACTCATACCCTGCGGCCCCGCATCTATCAGGGGTTGCCCTCCTTTGAAGTGGACGCTCTGCCCGGGGATTTTTTTGCCCGCTACTCCCAGATTCATGTCATTGCCTGCGGAACCGCCATGCACGCCGGGACTCTGGGCAAAGACTTTATCGAGACCTTGGCCCGTATTCCCGTCACGGTAAGCCTTGCTTCCGAGTTCCGCTTCCGGGAGCCCATCCTCCCCAAGGGAACCTTGGTTCTGGCTATTTCCCAATCGGGAGAAACCTCGGACACTCTGGGCGCTCTGGGCGTGGCTAAATCCCAAGGAGCAGACACCCTTGCCATAGTCAATATCCCCGGCTCCACCATGGCCCGGGAGGCCGACTATGTCCTCTACACCCATGCCGGCCCCGAAATCAGTGTGGCCAGCACCAAAGCATTTATGGTACAGGTGGGGGTCCTCTATCTGGTGGCCGTTGAATTTGCAAGGGCTCATGGCAGGATGGACGATGCCCAAGCCCGAAGCACTCTGGAGACCCTGCTGGAAGCTATCGACAGCATTGGGCAGGTGCTGGATCAAAAGGAACGGATCCGGCAGCAGGCCAGGGAAATCGCCTCGGCAGAAAGCATCTTCTATATTGGGCGGGGGCTTGACTGGCCCATGATGATGGAAGGCTCCCTCAAGCTCAAGGAGGTCACCTACATACACTCGGAGGCCTATGCCGCCGGGGAGTTTAAGCACGGAGCCATCTCCTTGGTTGCCCCGGGAATGCCGGTGGTAGCTCTGGCGACCCAGCGGAAGCTGATTCCCCAGATGCTGGGCAATATCCGGGAGATCAGCGCCCGGGGTGGCAAGGTTTTGACCCTTTGCCGGGCAAGCGCCGCCATTGATGAGCAGATGGGCAAGCGCGCCATTCTGCTGCCCGATCTGGACGATCTCTTTATGCCAATCCCCGCGGCGGTAGCCCTTCAGCTACTGGCCTACTACACGGCGGTAGCCATGGGCCGGGATGTGGATACCCCCCGGAACCTCACCAAAGCGGTGACAGAATAAAGCACCGCAGATCAACGGCGAGAAAGAGCCATGGGAACACTTCCCATGGCTCTTTCTGATCACACAATAGTTGTCTGGTCCTACAGCATTTCGATGCTGGTTGCCGTTGCGCTGGCTGGAGCCATCATATAGGCAAAGATAAAGCGGTAATCCCTTAGCGTAATCCGGCATTCCTTCTGCTCGCCATTTGCCAGCGAAAGGGTGGCCGCCAGTTCCTCCGGCAGGTTAAGCATCATCCAAATCTCATCCTTTTGGCCCATATCCGGGGAAATATAACAGGGCATCTTGCCCTCCTCCTCCGGGGCCACCCGGAAATCAAAGGCTCCCTCCAAAAGGGCGCTGGGGGAAATGCTGCCGGCTATGGTTACATCCCCGGCAAAGGTGGCTTCCAGCATCTGGATGCGATTGTCCCCATCATAGTCGATCTGCAGATCGGATAAAGTCCAGTCGCCGATCCGGTCGCCCACTCCCATCGTCTGTTCTTTTTGACCCCCAAGGCCCAAGGCAAAGACGGCCGACAGCTGGGGCTCCGGGGTAGACTCGGTGGCTTCTGCGCCGCCTGAATCCTCCGGCGGGGGTTCTTCCGGCGCAGGGGCCGGAGAAACACTCTCCGTTGGGGAAGCTTCCGCCGGGGAAGACAGATTGGCAGGTTGGCCGCAGCCGACGGCGCTCAACAGCAGGGCGACAGCGCTCAAAATCAAAACAAGCTGTTTCATCTACACTACCTTGCGATAACTGTTCAGTTCCTGCTGCTTTTCAGCAAGAGCTTTTCCGTAAATCTCCAACATATAGGTGGCAAGCTCGTTGCTGCCCCGGCTGCGCACCGTCTCGATGACCGTCTCTTTCATTTTCTGCATTTCTTCGGGGGTCTGGGCGGCTATCTCCCGGAGCTTGGCAGCCATTTCCTCCGCGTTGTGGAAGAGGTAGCCGTTGACCCCGCTCTTGATCTGATCGGCGTTGAGCTCATCGTATCGCTGCAGGGTGGGAAGTCCCGACGCCATGCCCTCCAGCATGGAGATGGAGTTCATCTCCGATAGGGAAGCGGTGACGTAAACATCGCAGCAGGCAAAGTAGGTGGGCATCTTGTCGTGAGGTACAAGGCCGGTAAAGGTGACCATATCCTCAATTCCCAAGGCTTTGACCTGCTCTTCCAAAGCGGCCTTGTCGGGGCCGTCTCCCACGATCAGAAGATGAAGCTTGTCCCCGGAAGCAATGGTCTGCGCCCAGTAATCCAGCAGAACATCCACGCTTTTTTCCTTGCCCAGCCGCCCTACAAAGCAGGCGATGCGCCGGTCTTCGGTGATGCCGTATTGCTCCCGGAACTCCCTTCTCTGCTCTGGCGTGATCTGATTGGGGTCAAAGGCCTCCAGATCGGCGGAGTTGGGGATGAGGTTAAACTCCTTGTTGACGCCGATCCGCTTGAAGTACTCGTCTCCCTTTTGGCTGGGGCTGGTCAGGGCGGTGGCGCTGCGGGCAATAAAGCGCTCGTACCGGTGGGAAAACTTGGTGGCAAGGCGCAACAGCATTCTGGGGGCAACGTAATAGATGTATTGGTCGTACATGGTATGAAGAGTGTACACCAAAGGTTTGTGCAGAATTCTTGCCGCCCGAATACCGGAAAGCCCGATGCCAAACTCGTGATGGATGTGAATCACATCGGGATTAAAATCGGCGATCATCCTCTGGCGTTTGCGACTGTAAGGAGGTGCCACTCCAAAGCCATAAAGACGCTTTGATTCAACGGCGGGGCAGTGGAGGATACCATCCTGAATATAATGACGCCGGGCGTTCTTGTCGGCCGTCCCAATCAAAACCTCGTGACCAAGCTGTTCCAGACCATATTTCAGGGTCTTGATGTGCGCCATAACGCCATTAATGCTGTTGACGTAGGTTTCGGTAAACAACGCAACTCTCATGCTATGCTCCATTCTCTGTGTTTGGGCTTATCCAAAGCCGTGCGTATTAACTGTACTAGTTCAAATCATACGAAATTTACCATAAACAGGGGAGAAAGTCAAGAAAATGCTGCCGAATATTTCGTATATTATTTCCTGAGAGTATACTTCTATGATATAGAATTTTGCCGCTTTGTCAATCACAGGAATGCGAAAGGGCAGCTTTGTGGCAAAATGCGCAATTCTTTGGGATAATTGTAAGAAAAACCATATCTGCTATTTGAATCACGAGCCTCCTTCCTGTATAATAGGGTTATCAAATGACGGAGGAACATGGGTTTGAGCACACAATTTTCGGTTAAGCTTTCCAAAATCATCCAATCCCACCACCTTACCCCGGCGTATCTTCCCAAAAATGCGGATGAGATTATCATCACCACTGCCGAAGTTAGCCGCCCCGGTTTGGAATTAGCGGGCTTTTTAGATTATTTTGACGGTCAGCGCATTCAAATTATGGGCAATACTGAAATCGCGTACCTGCAACGGCTGGGCGATAAGCGCCAGCTCTGTCTGGAAGCCTTTTTTGCATGCAAGCCGGTGGCTCTGGTCATCACCAGAAGCATCCAGCCTACGCCGTTGATTCTAAATCTGGCGGAACAGTACGGAACGGCCCTGCTTTGCAGCGATGAAAGCACCTCCAGCTTTATGGCCGCCATTATCGCTACCCTCAACGTGGAGCTGGCTCCCCGTATTACCCGTCACGGGGTGCTGGTGGAAGTATATGGCGCCGGCATCCTGCTTCTGGGAGACAGCGGCGTGGGCAAAAGCGAAACCGCCATGGAGCTGGTCAAACGAGGGCACCGCCTCATCGCCGACGACGCCGTGGAAATTCGCAGGGTA
>CALCSA010000245.1 GCA_937894185.1 uncultured Clostridia bacterium
AGGCCCTTGAGGATGTCTTCTCCCGATACGGCCACCATCATGCTTAGACCAAACAGGGCCAGCATAAAGTACTCGGTGGGGCCAAAGGTGACGGTAAACCGTGCAATGGGATTTGCGAACAGGATGAGACACAAAATGGAGAACAGTCCGCCTATGGCGGAGAAAATGACGTTAATACCCAGAGCCAGACCGCCTTTCCCCTGTTTGTACAGGGCGTAGCCGTCAAAGGTCTGGGCGATGGAGGCCGGAGTTCCCGGGGTGTTGACCAGTATGGCCGAAATACCCCCCGCAAAAATGGCGGCGTTCCACAGTCCCATCAGCATGGCAAAGCCATCTGTGGGGGAAAACCAAAAGGTGATGGGGGTCATAATGGCAACTCCCATGGTAGCCGAAAGGCCCGGCAATGCGCCGATTACCGTGCCAATCAGCACCCCGGCTAATAGAAAGAGCAGAACCGAAGGCTGCATCAGGGTTTGCAGCGCGCTAATCCACACTTCCGCTGACATAATTTTCTCTCTCCCTTATGCAACAAATTGAATGGAAAATCCAACAAAAAAGGTAAAGTAAATGAATGCGGTAAAAACTGCTGAGTAGATGATGTTAAACTTCCACGAGCGCTGGAACAGCCGGTTGAGGTAGAGGCACAAAATCAGCATGCCGATGATAAACTGGCCGGTCAGCTTCCAGAAGGCCAGAAACACAACAATGCCCAGCACGCTCAGGGCAAGAATCTTTAGATTCTGTTTGGTCTCTTCTTCCAGATTGATATACTGTACCTGCCCTTTTTGGCGCAGTCCCCGTATGACTAACAGCGCGCCCAAGATCATGACTCCAAACCCCAGTAAATAGGGGAAAAAACCGGCTCCGGGCACACCGTCGGATGTTTGGGAAATTGCGGTCAGCTTGGGGTTTGCAGCGGTTGCAGCCACAAAAAGCAAACCAAACAACATGGTGATAACACCAGGAATCGTATCGCCTTTATGCATCGTCCATTCTCCTTTGAACGGTAGTTTGCATTTGTTTTTAAAATGGCCGCGCCCGTCGAATAAGACTTGGGCGCGGCCCGGATATCGGGATATTTAGCCGGTTACAATGCCCAGCTTGGGAATCAGTTCCCCAAAGTATGCCAGCTCGGCAGATGCTTTTGCATCCATCTCGCTGCCGCTCAGGTAGGCATGCTCAAAGCCGCGCTCGGACAAAACCTTCTTCAGTTCGTCGGATTCGATGGCCGTTTTGGCAGCAGCTTCCAGAATCGCTACAACCTCGTCGGGGGTGTCCTTGGGCACTGCAAAGCCGCCCCAGCCCTGAATGGTCACGTCGATTCCCATTTCGGTAGCGGTTTCCACCTCGGGAACCACAGAAGAGCGGTTTTCGCCCAGTACGGTGAGCACCCGGAAGTCGCCGGAGTCCACGTTGTTCTTTACTTCAGAAGGGCTGACAGCCACCGCCTGAATGTTGCCGCCCAGCAGGGCCGCCACAGCAGGAGCCGCACCGTCAAAAGGCACGTGGGTAAACTCTACGTCGCACTCCTGCTCCACCGAAGCGGCAGCAATCTGCCAGATGGAGCCGGTTCCGGAGTTTCCAACCTGAATCGCACCGGGGTTTTCCTTGGCATAAGCCAGGAACTCGTCAAAGGTCTGCCAGGGGCTGTCGGACCGAACGGTGATGGCCGCAGGAATGGTCATGGCACGGCCAATGAAGCGGAAATCGTCGCTGGAAAGGTCGGTAAAGCCCAAGGCGCGAAGCATGGTGGATTCCACCGGCATGTAGGCAATGGTGTAGCCGTCGGGCTTGCTGCTGCGCACGTTCTCCAGCCCCACCGCACCGGAAGCACCGGTGATGTTGGTGACGATGATGGAAGTGCCAATGGCTTTTTCCAGTTCGGCCGCAAAGATGCGAGCGGTGGTATCCGATGCTCCACCTGCGGAGTAGGGCACAACAATGGTGATCTGCTTTTTACCGGGGAAGTCCACGGTGGTGGCGGGAGCACTTTCTGCCGGTTTGGATTCTGCCGGCGCGGACTCCGCTGCCGGTTGAGATGCAGGCGGGTTGGACTTTCCGCCGCAAGCCGCCAGACCCACAACCATCAGGGTAGCCAGCAGCAGGGCTGCCATCTTCTTGAATTTCATTTCATTTTCCTCCTTTTTCGTGTATCAACTTGCTATAATCTGCTGTTTAAACTCGCTAGCAGCAAACGACAAGAATGGTTACAGATACTGTGCAACCTGCGTTTTTAGGGTTGCCAGCTCCTTTTCTGTCAGATCCAGCAGGGGCTTTCTCACATGGCCGCCGGGAATGCCCCGCAGGGTGAGAATGTTCTTAAAAATGGACATGTCGGCGCCGCCCTTCATCAGCCAGACAAGATCGTTTGCCTTATCTTGAGCTTTGCGCGCTGCTTCCATGTTTCCGGCCTTGAACTGTTTATACACCTCTACAAAGGCTTCGGGGAAAGGACCGGAGCACCCCGAAACGGTTCCGTCGCAGCCCATGGTCAAAGCAGGCAGGAACAGGTGATCGGCTCCAAACACCACCGAGAAGTTGCCGTTGTTAACCCGCTGGTACTGCAACAGCTGGCTCATATCGGCGAAGCTGTACTTAATCCCCACCAAATTGGGGCAGGCCTTGCAGATTTCGTCCAGCACCTCGCAGCTCAGGCCATTGTGGGCCAGCTGGGGAATGGCGTAGGCGTACACAGGATAGTCGGCGGGAACCGATTGGCAGACGGCTTTGTAGTATTCCACCATGGCCCGGTCGTGAACGGTAAAGTAGCTGGGCGTCACCACACCGATGCCGTCGGCTCCAATGGCCTGAGCATGCCTTCCCAGGTGGATGGTCTCCTCCTGTGTCATGGCTCCCACATGAATAAACACCGTCACGCGGCCCGCGGCCTTTTTTACCACGGTTTCGGCGATTTTCTCCCGCTCCTTGGCATTGCAAAGATACATTTCCCCCGTCGTTCCGCAGGGATACAAGCAGTCGACGCCCTTTTCGATCAGGAAGTCGGTCTGTTTTTCCAATGCGCTATAGTCAATCGCACCGCTGTCGTCAAACGGTGTGGTCATAGCTGTAATAACTCCGAACAGCTTTTTCATGATTCGTTTTGCCCCTCTTCTATTTTTCTGGCCCTTATGTTTCAGTAATAAGCCAGTTTATTGATATATCGTTCAGTATAGCTGCACATTGTTCAGTTTTCCTTCTTGGCTATATGGTAACGGAAAAAGTACGTCTTGTCAAATAGCAAAGTGAACAAATTTCTCTCTGCTTTTTTTCCTTGACAATTCCGCCAAATAAGTTATATGTATATTATAGGAACTTTGTTCCGCATAGTTGAACAGTATCCAGAATCCTGACTAATTTTTTGAAAGGTTTTGGCAAATTGAGTATGAAAAAAATGTCGACCAAAACATCGGCTGTTCCGTCCGGAGAAAAGCTTGTAAGTTCTGTCAACAAAGCTTTGGGTATTTTGGAGTGTTTTACGGTAACGCAACGGGAGCTGACCCTTTCCCAGATCAGCCGCCAGCTGGGTCTGCCCAAAAGTACCGCCCTGAATTTGATACGCACTTTGGAGGCAAACGGCTATTTGCTCCACTTGGCCAACTCTCAGACCTATCAGCTGGGGTACAAGGTGATGGGGCTAAGCTACAACCTGCGGGCTTCCATGCCCATCATTCAATATGCCACTCCTTTTTTGGAGGAGCTGCAGGTAAAAACCGGCGAGAACATCTACCTGACCAGTCATGTCAACGGGCAGGTCCTGTACATGGAAGGCGTGTATCCC
>CALCSA010000246.1 GCA_937894185.1 uncultured Clostridia bacterium
TGGCGGAGAAGGAGGGACTCGAACCCTCGCGCCGGTTACCCGACCTACGCCCTTAGCAGGGGCGCCTCGTCACCAACTTGAGTACTTCTCCAAGCTGCTGGCTTACAATCAACCTATCTTTTGGTGGCGGAGAGGGTGGGATTCGAACCCACGGTCCCTTGCGGGATCACTGGTTTTCAAGACCAGCTCCATAAACCTCTCGGACACCTCTCCGTAGGCGTTTTAACCGTTTCATATTATAGCATGAACTGGCCGGGCTGTCAATGATAAAGACCGGATAAGTACTCTGATAATATAGAATAATTTCTATCTATTATTTTTCCTATTTCTCCGCTTTTATCTTTTGGGCATGGCCCAGTAGCTCCCGGGCATTTTCCAAAGCTGTCAGGGTGATATTGTCGCCGCTGGTGATGCGGGAAAGCTCCGCCACCCGCTCTTCTTGACCCAGTTCCCGGACACGGGTAAAGGTGCGGCCTTCCTCCACTTCCTTCTGAATCAGCAGGTGATTGTCGGCAAAAGCAGCCACCTGAGCCAGATGGGTGACGCAGATCACCTGCCGCCCTCTGGATGCTTCCGCCAGCTTGCGGCCAATCTTCTGGGCGGCACGGCCCGAAACTCCAATGTCCACCTCATCAAAAATAAGGGTGTCGATATCATCCCGGTCGGCGAGCACATTCTTCATGGAAAGCATCATCCGGGAAATTTCTCCCCCCGATGCGATTTTGTGAAGAGGCTTGGCTTCCTCCCCGACGTTGGTGGAAACATACAGGGTGAAGCTGTCCGCCCCATCGGTGGTCAAGGGTTTTCCCTCCCGCCGGGCCGACAGTTTGACCCCTCCCATATCCAGAAAAGCCAGTTCTTCCTCCACCCTTGCCATAAAGTCTGTCGCCGCCTTCTCCCGGCGGGCGGTCAGCTCCCCTGCCAGCTTTTCAGCCTGCTGGAGCAACTGCTGCCGCCGCGTATTCAACCGGGCCAACCGCTCCTCTCCGGTGGTGATCTGCTCCAGCTCTTCCCGGGCGTTTTGGCAAAACTCCAAAATGGCCGAAATATCCTCGCCGTATTTGCGCTTGAGCCTGTACAGCTGATCCAGCCGGTATTCGATGTCGCTTTGTTCCTGGGGGTCAAACTCAAAGCCGTCCAGCGTATCCCGCAGCTCGGCGGCAAACTCTTCCAGCTCGTAGCCGATTTCCTCCAGACGGGCCACCATGGGAGCCAGAGAGGCCAAATATTCCCCGGCTACGCTGACTCCGCCAGTCAGTTGATCGAACAGAACGTCAATCCCCTCCCGCTCCTCTTCCCCCTTCAGGGCGGAGTAGGCAGCGGACAGGGCATCCAGCACCTTTTCACTGGAGCCAATCAGCTTTTTACGGGCCAGCAACTCTTCTTCTTCATCGGGATCATCCAACCCTGCGGCCTCGATCTCCCCGATCTGGAAGGTGAGCATATCCATCCGCTGTGCCTTTTGCTTGTCGTCCATGGTCAGCCGCTGGATTTCTCCCTCCAGCTCCCGCAGACGCTGATAAGCGGCCCGGTACTCCTCCAACAGAGGCTCCAGACGGCCAAAGGAATCAATCATCTCCATATGGCGCTCGGGGGAAAGCAGCTGCGCCGCGTCCCGCTGACCGTGGATGTGGATCAGCAGAGAGGATATTTGCTTGAGGATGGATGCGGTGGCGGGCATCCCGTTAATTTTGCTGGTGCTCTTGCCGGAAGCCGACAGCTCCCGGGTGATGAGCACCCCGCCTTCATCTTCGTCGTAGCCCAGTTCCCGCAGGGTTTCCAGCGCTCTGGGGGAAATATCTTCGAAGAAGGCCGACACCATGGCCTTTTCTTCCCCGGTGCGGATCATATCCCGGGCGGTACGCTCTCCCAGCACCGCGTCAATGGCGGAAATGAGGATGGTTTTACCCGCCCCGGTTTCTCCCGTAAAGACGTTGAGCCCTGCTCCCAGCCGAATTTCGGCCTTGCGGATCACCGCTACATTTTGAATGTACAGTCGTGTCAGCATTTACTTAAGCAGCTTGGTCAGCTGCTGGGAAAGCTTGATGGCGCTCTGCTTATCCCGCATGACACACAGGATGGTGTCGTCTCCTGCGATGGTGCCCACCAAATTCTTCCACGGAACGCTGTCCAAAGCGGCGCAGGCGGCCATGGCCATTCCCACATAACACTTGATCACCACCATATTTTCCGCAAAATCAATTTTCAATACCGATTCGGAAAAAATAGCGTGGAATTTAAAGGACATGTCCATGCTTTCCTTAGAAACATTGGTGGAGTACTTGTAGCCCGCACCGGCCTGTACCTTCACAAGCCGCAGTTCCTTAATATCCCGGGAAACGGTGGCTTGAGTCACTTTGAAGCCGTTTTCATTGAGCTTGCGCAGCAGTTCCTCCTGAGTATCGATTTCGTGTTCGGAAACAAGCTCCAGG
>CALCSA010000247.1 GCA_937894185.1 uncultured Clostridia bacterium
CTGATTCCCACCAATACACCAGATGCTCCGGCAGCGATTGGGCCTTACTCTCAAGCCATTCGTTTTCAGAACTTTTTGTTTACCTCGGGGCAGATTCCATTAGACCCTGTCACCGGAGAGGTGAAGGGTGACGATGTGACGGCACAGGCAGATCTTGTGCTGCGCAATCTGGAAGCCGTGCTGAAAGCCAACGGCATCGGATTCGACAACGTGATTAAAACCACCTGCTTTCTGGCGGATATGGCCGACTTTGCCGCCTTTAATCAGGTTTATGGCAAGTACTTTGTCAACAACAAGCCTGCCCGTTCCTGCGTGGCAGTACGGGAACTGCCCAAGGGCGTGCTCTGCGAGGTAGAGGCCGTGGCAGCCATTGAGCAGTAGCTCCAAGGTATAAGCTTTGTCAATACAGTATTGAGACCGGCATCTCCAGTTGTGTTTTAAAGTCAGACGCTTCAGATGTGTGGTCGCACCGCATCCAGCCGGAGATTGCAAATATGGGGTCAACGGGGAATCCTTGGGACTCTCCGCCCACAGGCAATATCAAAAGCCCACGTTCCAAGGAACGTGGGCTTTTTGCGCCGCCGGCTGTTCTTCCCCGCGGTCTTACGGCAGCAGAGTGTGGATGCCCTCCTGATCGGGGAGGGAAACTACAGCAGAGGCGGGCAGGTTGCAAAGGGGGCGCACGCCGACTACACTGGTGCACGCATTGGGGGAGGATCTGAACCCGTAAGGCGTAATGGATCGGGCGGCGATTTCGTCCCGATAAAAGGGAGTGCGGCACCACCAATAGGCAGGGCCTTCCTCGGCAAGGATGCAGTTGGCCTCGGCCGCCGGGGTAAAGGAGCAAATCCGCTCACCGGCAGAAGAAAAGATGGGAAAGACAGGCCCTTCGTTTACGCTGCCTTCTGTGCCCGCGCCCACTTCCGTGGTGCTGGCCAGAAATACCTTTGCCTGAAACGAATCGCTGCCATCTCCGTCGAACTGGGATCTTCGCACCACCAGATCGGTGAGAAGCAGCTGAGATGCAAAGGACGGCTCCAAACTATGCAAAAAGCCCGGAAGTTGGGCGCTGGGGTTGATGCCATCATAAAGATTTTCCGCAGTGGGGGGAGCATCATAAGGGTGGGCGGGGTGGTACCATTGCCCGGGAGGAGCATCGCTGTTCAGCCACTGGGCAATGTTGGAGTGGATGTAGCGGTTGTTGCCTTCCTTCCGCCGTTCGCCATTGGGATTATCCGGCTCAAAGGCGTCAAAGCACATGGCGAAGATGGCGCCATCGGCAATCAAAGTCACGCAGTCCGCCGGATACCCCGGATGTCCTATATCCGCCATGCGAAACACGATGTGCTTCCCAAACAGGCTATGGAACGGTGCTTTCACCGGTATCTGTACCAAAGAGCGAAGGGGAAGGCCTGCCAAGGGAATTCCCAAGGGCGGAACCTTGATCCAGGCAGGGGCTGCTTTTCCGCGGGTGATCATGCGCCGGACACCACCTTATAAAGAGTTGCCTGGGCGGAAAAATCAAAGTCGGGCTGTCCGCTGGCCACGGCGGAAAGAACGCCGCTGTCATTTTCGAAGTGGACGAGGATGCCGTCTTGGGCCAACTGATAGAGCACCGGCATGGCAGCGGAAAAATCGGCCTGATCTCCCTCCCGGACCGGGAGGGAGAGGGAATGGCGAAACAGGTCGCCGCTAGGGCTCCAACCTGTCGCGGTGAGAAAGACGGAATAGGCCCGGCGGGTGAGGGCTTCCACCTGAACCGTGTCGGCCTTGGCGGCCAGCGCATCGGCGGAGGCCTTACCCTCTAAGGCTGTGGACAGGTCGGCCAGCTCCTCGTCAATGCGGGTGATCTGGGAGGCATCGGCCTTGGCGGCCAGCGCATCGGCGGAAGCCTTACCCTCTAAGGCTGTGGACAGGTCGGCCAGCTCCTCGTCAATGCGGGTGATCTGGGAGACATCGGCCTTGGCGGCCAGCGCATCGGCGGAGGCCTTGCCCTCCAAGGCTATGGACAGGTCAGCCAGTTCCTCGTCAATGTGGGTGATCTGGGAGGTATCGGCCTTGCCCCCCAAGGCTGCGGACAGGTCGGCCAACTCTCCGTCAATGCGGGTGATCTGGGAGACGTCGGCCTTGGCGGCCAGCGCATCGGCGGAGGCCTTGCCCTCCAAGGCTGCAGATAGGTCGGCCAGTTCCTCGTCAATGCGGGTGATCTGGGAGGTATCGGCCTTGGCGGCCAGCGCCTGATTGACTGCTACAATGGCAGCTTCCAGCCGGGCAATATCCGACGGGTCCAGCTCACCCTCGCCGCCCAGTTCGGCGAGGGCGCTTTCCAAGCCTGCGATGGCAGCATCGATGCGGGTGATGTGGGAGGCATCGGCCTTTTGAGCTTCCACTCCATCCAACCGGAGGGTAAGGCCCTCCAAGGATTGGACCACCTCCTCCACTGCCGTGGCATTGGCCTTTCCCTCGTTAAGACTTTGCAGGCTGCCTTCCAGCCCTTCCAGAGCATCGTCCAGACGGAGCACCTCCTGAACAGAGGCTTTTTCCTCGGCCAGTGTGAGGATGTTTTCCATCAGAATATTGGCATTATCGGGACTCCAAGCGTGATAGATGAACTCTCCGGCAGGCCAGTCGGCCGGAAGGGTGCCGAACCGCCCCCTTTGGCATCCAATCAAACGGCCGCCTTCCAAATCCAGACCGGTGTAGAGGATGGTCTCGGCGTTTTGCTCGGTGCCGATGGTGACAAAATTGGGGGGAGCGGGAAACAGGGAGACATCGGTGACGGGAATCAGAGCATCGGCGGATGAGAGATTCTGCGCCAGCTGTACCGTAACCGGATTGTTGGCGGGGTACATGGGCTTGAGTGGCATACGCAACCTCCTATTGACATTTACGTTAACTTGGAATAAAATTGACGTGTATACGTAAAAATAATATACTACGTAAAAGTAGTGGGTGTCAATAGATTTTTACGTATTTGCGTAAAATGCTGACAAAGGCAGGTGCTGTATGGAAGGGCTATATCATAGAATTGAGGGGCTGTGCCAGCTGGAGGGGATCAACATGTCCCAGATGTGCCGCTTGGCACAGGTGAGCCGGGGAGCTATGACCGATTTAAAGTCCGGACGCAAAGCCGGGTTGTCTGCGGCTACTCTCACCAAAATAGCGGGATTCTTTGGGGTTTCCACTGATTATTTGCTGGGGGTACTGCCGGAAGAAGCTGTGGTGAAGAACCGGGAACAACGGAAGGATTCCGATTGGCTGGAGCAGTATTTTTACTGTAAAACCGGACGCCTCCCCACCCGGAAGGAGTTGGAAGGACTGGAAGATTATATCACCATCTACCTGAAAAGTCTGGGGCCTTGAAGAACATGCTTTTTCCGAATACAGGGGCATGGCCTAATGAATGCCATGGATTAAAGATCACATAACATCCGCTTTTTCGGAATTCTTCACCCTGAACATCCCGTCAAAAAATTTGATTTCATGGATCATACCCTCGTTTTTAACAGTTTAGGTATTTGACCCCACACGGATACGAACTACAAAGTATCAACATTAAATGGAAATGTTTAAGCGAAGGGAAGGGCCCAAGGGAGGAAAGAAAAAAGCCCACCCGAAGGCAGGCTTAACATTAGTCATGGATATGAAAAGTACGCTCCAACCTATCTTCCGCTTTGTCAAGCTTATCCTCTAACTTATCAAGCTCTCGCTCCAAAGCCCTATAATCTTCCCAGGAAATTGCAGAGGATAAATAGGCCAGTTTATGCTTATCGTCCAGCAAGTCAATTTCATTATCAAGCATATCAATTTCATTGCGAAGGGTGTGGAGCTGCCTGCGTTGTTCCACCGCTGTTCCAGTGGGTTTAGCGGAATCAACACGTCCGACTAATTCATCTACCCTTAGGGCTAGATCGTTAATGTTGCCCTGTGAATCGCTCAAAAGAGTATCGCCAGCTCCTGTAGTTGCATAAACCGACAACGGCATAATCAGACAAACCAGCGCAAGAAGAACCAATACAATCTTTTTCAAGTTATCACCTCAGAATCTAGTATAGACAAAATGCAATTAATAATTTAAGGTAAAATATCGCAAAATTTAAGGAGGATTCATCCAATGCGAGGTGCCGCCAAACGGAACCGGGAGGAAAAAGACGGGGCATCAGGTGACAGATATTCATAAATAAGCGGGAAGCCCACAGGCTTACCGATTGGTAGGCTTAAGGGCTTGGTTTTTTAGCAAAAATCTTTCCGTTGCTTTTTTCCATTATTTTATAGTGGAAAGGCATGGTTTAGTGTGGTTATAAGTCTTGCTTTTGAATAAAAAACCGCTTGGTTTTCGCATAACCAAGCGGTTTTCCTGTTGGAGCGGGTAATGGGAATCGAACCCACACTCTCAGCTTGGGAAGCTGATGTTCTGCCACTAAACCATACCCGCATAACCCAGTAATATTATACGTCTTTTTGCGTAAAAGTCAATAGGATAGCGGGAATCTTGCGGCTCATATTCTGGAACTGTCTGAAGATACCCCACAAAATTTGTCCTAACTATGAAATATCCTTGAATTTTCTGTGAGAATATGGTACGTTTATTTATATTTGTAACAGCATACTGGAAAGGATGTTGAATGTGAGCAAGCCCCGCAGAATTTTGACCATTCTCGTAGTCTGTGTTGTCATGCTGACGGTGATGAGTACCGCAGTTTGGGCCGCACAGGATGAGCACCAAAGCAATATGTACGCAACTGCCTGGTCTTTGGTCCCTCCCATTGTAGCCATTGGACTGGCTCTGCTGACTAAGGAGGTTTACGTTTCCTTGTTTGTGGGGATTTTGGCGGGGGGGCTGTTTTATGCCAACTTCCAGCCGGTGCTGACCATCACCTCGATCGTGGACATGCTGGTCATCGAAGTAGGCGGCAACATGGGAATTATGATGTTTTTGGTGGTTTTGGGGATTCTGGTGGCTTTGATGAACAAAGCCGGAGGCTCCGCCGCCTATGGGCGCTGGGCATCCCAAAAAATTACCACCCGCAAAGGCGCTTTGCTTTCCACCGTGGGATTGGGTTTGCTGATTTTTATAGACGACTACTTTAACTGCCTTACCGTGGGCAACGTCATGATGCCGGTGACCGATAAACATAAGATATCCCGGGCAAAGCTGGCTTACCTGATCGACGCTACCGCAGCTCCGATCTGTATCATTGCCCCCATTTCCAGCTGGGCTGCCGCTGTCACCTCCTCGGTTCCCGAGGGCAGCGCCATTGATGGATTTACCATGTTTCTACGGGCTATTCCCTACAACCTCTACGCTCTGCTGACCATTGCCATGATGGTGCTGCTGGCCGTTTGGAACATCGATTTTGGCTCTATGAAGCATCACGAAAAGCTGGCTCTGAAGGGTGATTTGTTTGGAGGAACCGGCAACGAGTACGCCGATTTCCAGCAGGAAGCAGGAACCAAGGGCGGGGTGCTGGATCTGTTGATCCCGGTTGTGGTGCTGATTGTCAGCTGCGTGGTGGCCATGCTCTTTACCGGTGGATTCTTTGAAGGCGTCGGCTTTATCGATGCCTTTGCCGACTGCGACTCCACCGTGGCCCTGCCTCTCGGCTCTTTGGTGACTTTGTTTGTGGTCTTCTTGCTTTACATTCCCCGCAAGGTGATTACCTTCCGCCAGTTTGCCGACTGCCTGCCTGAAGGTTTCCGGCAGATGGTGCCTGCTCTGCTCATCCTTTCCTTTGCCTGGACCCTTTCCGGTTTTTGCAACGGCAGCTTGGGCGCCGATGTGTTTGTAGCCAATGCCGTGGCGGGAAATGCCGCAGCCAGCGCCTTCCTGCCCGCCGCGTTCTTCCTGATTGCGCTGGGCCTTGCCTTTGCCACCGGAACCTCTTGGGGAACCTTTGGCATCCTGATTCCCATTGTGGTGGCTCTCTTTACCGATGGCAGCGAAATGCTGGTGATCAGCATCTCCGCCTGTCTGGCCGGGGCCGTCTGCGGCGACCACATCTCCCCCATTTCCGACACTACCATTATGGCTTCTACCGGGGCCCAGTGTAACCACATTGCACACGTTTCCACCCAGATTCCCTACGCCATGCTGGTGGCGGGTATCTCCTTTGTGGGATATATCATTGCCGGATTTATTCAAAATGCTTTGGTGGTACTGGCTGCCGGTCTGGCCATGCTGGTAGGAGCTCTCATGTTTATCCGCTCCCGGACGAAGGATGTCGATGGCGTCAAGCAATCGGCTCCCGGCAGAATCTAACACAACCACAGGCTTTGCAAAAATCACAGGCCCCCTGCGTATGCTGCGCGGGGGGCCTGTTTGAGTGTCTGCGCCATGTCATAGACGCAGAAAGAGGACGGGAACGTTCCCGCCCTCTTTTGATGCTGCCGCTCTGTTTACACGGCAGCGGAAGCAATAATTTTGTCCAGCAACTCCTGATTGAGGCTCCAGTCGGGGGAATCGACCTGATCATACACGTTGCTGTACTGCTCAGGGAACTTTTCCTGCCGCAGAGTCTGTACGATCTGCTCTTTGGCGTCCTCCAGATCGGAATGGTTCATCTTCTCCATAATGTGATATCCATAGCTTGTCTTTACCATGCCTTGATCTCCGGGTTTGGCGGCAAAGGCCCATTCTTCAAACTCCGGCATCATTTGGCCTTTGGGGAAGGTGTATTCGCCGTTGTTGTCCTTGGAGCCGGGGTCGGTGGAATGCTCCGCCGCCAGCTTGCCGATATCGGCGCCACCCTGCACCTGAGCCAGAATATCCTCGGCCTTGGTTTTGGCGGCGGCCTGCTCTTCCTCGGTCATTTCCTCGGTGCAATCGATCAGAATGTGGCGGACCGTCACGGTGTCCAGACTATCTTTATTTTCCTGATAGAACTGAGCAATTTCCTCATCGGAAATCTCAATGTCCTCCAAAGCCTTGCTCACGTACTGGGACACCAGCTTGCTGCGCTCCAGCATACCACTCAGCTGGGTCGGCGTGAGGGCAAAGGCATTGAGAAACTCCTGCTCGTTGTTGTCGAACTGGGTTTCCAGCACCTCTTTGATTTCGCCGTGGATGTCCTCCAGCTCTTCCTGAGAGAGCTTCATGCCATCCTGAATGGCAACATTGTAAAACACCGCGGCTTCTTTTACCATGTTCAGGGTATCATGGACGAGGCGTTGCTGCATCGTTTGACCTTCGATCTCTTGATCCCAAAAGGTGGTCATATCCATATAGGCACCATACTGGGCGGCGACATTGCTGCGGTAGAGGTTGTAGTAGTAGATGTAATCGGAACTGTAAACTACATGGTCCGCCAGAGTGGAAAGAGGCTCCTCGGGGATTTCTTCCCGGTCGGGCAGAGGTTCTTCCACTTCATCGGGGATGCTTTCCTCCTGAGAGGTGTCGGTGTCGGATTGTTCGGGAAGGTCCACCACCTTGCAGCCTGTGGCAGTGATGGCCAGAGTCAGGGTCAGCAGAATGGTCAGCAATTTAATTTTCATGTACGCTCCTTTTCCGGGCGTCCGCCCACACGTCATACTGTTCTGCGATGTTTAAATCCGGCAACTCAATTGTCGCTGCGCAAAAGGCAGGCAGACCGTGTTGTACAACGCAGATTCGTATTCCCATCGCCTGTGGCCATGGGTGACTTGTCTGCGGCTTGACCGCAGATAACATTATAATATACAAACAGGCCCCCGTCAATTACCGTACCGTAAACGGTTTGTAAATCTTATCCCAAGAGAGGAGCCTCCTTGCCCCGGTCTGGAGCGGAAACCCTTTCCTAGCGCCATGCAAAAAGCCGCCAAAGGGGCGGCTTTTGCAACTTTTGTATAGCGCTGGGGTTAGCGCCACGCCAGATAGACATAGAGCTGGCCGTCCTTGTTGAGGCCGATGCTGGTCTGTCCCCCCTGATTGGCGCTGCCCAGCTGCTTGGCCTGAAAGCCAGTGGGGATGGTCTCCACCCCGGAGGTACAGCCCTGCCGGGTCATGACGGCAAAGTGGGTGAACTGGGCGTTGCCCGCGGCGTTAAGGGTCATAATAGGGGTGTCGCTGGCAAAGACAAAGCCAAAGCGGGGCCGAAATCCCAGTACAATTCCCTGAAAGGGATTGCCATCTCCCAGATAGGTTCCCACCACCGGGGCGCTGTCGGCAAGGGAGGTGCGATCCTCCGGGGAAAGATGAACTTCCCCGTTGGCCAGATGATCGTCCAGCCGGGGGTCGGCCCCGCCCTGACCGGGAACACCGCTTGCGATCTGATCCTGCAGCTGGGCAAAGGCGGCATCCAGCAGAGTGTTATCGGCGTTAAAGTCTGCCATTTTGGGAATGTCGCTCCCAATCCAGCTGTTCAGCTTTAAATGGGGCGTTTTGTTGCTGCTTGGCATTGAGTTACCTCCCTATGTTTGAAGTGCGCCGGTAAAAGCCAGAAGGCTCCAGCATTTTTCCAGAGCGTTAAAGTCGTCCCAGGAAAGCCCCAGTTCCTCCAAACCCTCCCAGTCACGGCCCCGGGCGTTGGTTTCCACCGCCAGATGGGCGGGCAGACTCTCCAGCGCCAGATGCCAGGCGGCGTCGGGGTCCAGCCCCGGAACTACCCCGGAAGCGGCAAGGTAAAGGGCTCTCTCCTCCTCGTAAATCTCGGGGTTCAGCAGTCCGGTGGCCTTGAGCAGGGCCAGCACCCCGGCAGGAGTGGGCAGGCGGGGCCTTTGCCTGCGGGCCAGAATCAGGTCCCGGCGGGACTGCTCCGGGGCGTTCCGTGTTGGCAGTCCCACTGCCCCCTCATGAAGGTCCAGCCCTTTGGGAGTCGCGGTTTGGGGAAGAATATCCTGTGCCAGCCGTGTCAGCTGTTCCTCCAAAAGGGAAAACCCGGCTCCGTAGGCATCCAATTCCTTGTCGATCAGGCTGTCCTGACCCAAGGCGTAAATCCGCAGGGGGGAAAGCAGGCGGTAAAGGCGGCTCACACTGTTCACAGCGACGCCACCTTTCCCACATCCACCTCTCCGGGAACCACCACCTGATCTTCTCCGGGGATCACGTCTTTGGCAGGGGAGAGAAGGCGGAAGTTTTCCACGCCCTCCACCTCCAGCAGACAGCCGGAAAGCCGGGCGAGCAGCAGGGGATGCCCGATTTTGAGAGCGGAAAGGTAGCGGGTGAGGGCGGTGGCGCAATGGGATGCCACCGCCGAAGGATCGTGCCCCGGAGCGGTTACCACCAGAGCGGCCACCTCCACCGTCAGAGGCTCTGCCTGTCGAACCAGCACCTGCGTACCGATCTCCCGGGCAGCCTGATACTCCTCCTGCAGCTCTGCCACCACCTGAGCAGCCTCAAAGCCCGGGGAGCAGGCCACCACCACATCCAAGGTGCCGATACCCCGGTGCCGGGGCAACAGAGCCGCCGAGCTCACCCCGGGGTGCCCGGCGGCCACCGCCCGGTAATAGGCCCCGTTGGCGCAGTCGGGCGGGGTG
>CALCSA010000248.1 GCA_937894185.1 uncultured Clostridia bacterium
TGTCGGCGCCGCACTCCCGGGGAGAGCGGTACAGCATCAGGGCAAAGGGGTTGCACCCGGCAATCAGCTTGGCTTTTTGGCCGTGAGCCAGCCGGGCGGCTTCTTCCCAATCCTCAATCTGGCCGAAGAAGTTGGGGGACTGGATGTAGACACAGGCGCTCTCCTCATCCAGCAGGGATTCGAGAGCATTAAGATCGGTGACTCCGTCCTTGAGGGGGATGGTGAGCACCTTGGCCCCGGCGGCCTCGGTGTAGGTGGTGATCACCCGGATGGTATCGGGGTGGGCCGCGGCGGAAACCAGCACCGTCTGGCGCTTTCTTTCCCGGCACATGGAAGCGGCCTCGGCGGCAGCGCTGGCGCCGTCATACACCGATGCGTTGGAAACATCCATTCCGGTCAGCTCGCAGATCATAGTCTGATATTCGAAGATGGACTGCAAAATCCCCTGGCTGATCTCCGCCTGATAGGGGGTGTAGGCGGTGACAAACTCCTCCCGGGAGGTGACTGCCCCCACCATGGCGGGGATGTAGTGCTTGTAGGCTCCCGCTCCCCGGAAGATGGTGGGGAATACGGTGTTTTTTGCGGCAATGGCCTCCATCTTCCGGCGAACCTCCAGCTCGGAGGCTCCCTGGGGGATGCTCAGCCGCTCCACCCGTTTGACTGTGTCGGGAATGTGGCCGTACAGGGCGTCCAGATTGGAAAGCCCCAAAGCGGCCAGCATTTCATCCCGCTCCACATCGGTGGCAGGAAGGTATCCTGACATGATGTTCTCCTCCTCTTTTGGTCGCGGGATATTACTCCTCGGTCTGGCAGTGAGTCTCGTAGGCTTCCGCGCTCAGCGTCTCTTCCCGGTCGGTGATGTTGTCCACCTCTACCAGCCATGCCTCGTAAGGACTCTCGTTAATGGCCTCGGGGGCGTCCAGCAGATCCTCGTTGACGGCGCGCACCACTCCGGTGACAGGGCTGTAGATGTCCGAAACTGCCTTGACGCTTTCCACGTCTCCCAGAGCCTCGCCCACCACTACCTCGTCCCCTACCTGAGGCAGGTTGACAAACACAAGGTCCCCCAGAGAATCCTGTGCAAAATCGGTGAGCCCGATTCGGACCACGTCATCTTCCAGTTCCTCAAGCCACTCGTGGGATTTGGTGTACGAAAGATTCGCAGGATTGTTCATGGTGATATCCTCCTGATATATTATTTTTATATGGTTAAGCTTTATAAAAGGGCATGGGAGTGACAACAGCCTCCACCCGGCGGCCTCTTACATCCGCCTCTACCGTGGTGCCTGCGGGGTAGTCGCCGGCTTGCAGCAGGGCCATGGCAATGGGGTACCCCAAGTGAGGGCTGTGGGTTCCCGAGGTGGTGATGCCTATCTTTTCACCGTTCAGAAACACATCGCTGTTTTCCCGAACAATACCCCGTCCGGTGATTTTAAGCCCCACGCGAATCCGCTTTTGAGGCCGGAGCAAAGCGTCCTTTCCGGGGAAGTCCTCCGCCTTGCTTAGCTTGACGGCAAAGTTAAGGCCGCACTCCAGCGGGGAGATACTGGGACTCAGCTCGTGGCCGTACAAAGGCATCCCCGCCTCCAGACGCAGGGTGTCCCGGGAACCAAGGCCACATGGCAAAAGGCCAAGATCCTGCCCCGCTTCCATCAGAGCATCCCACAGGTGGCAGGCATCTTCGGGAGCGCAGTACAGCTCAAAGCCGTCCTCTCCGGTGTAGCCGGTGCGGGAAAGCAGGCAGGTTTTACCCGCCACCACAGCCTGCTCGGTGAAGGAGTAGTACTTGGGGGGGATGTCCTTTTGCTCTGCCAGCTTGAGAAGAATCTGCTCCGAGGCGGGACCCTGAAGGGCCAACTGGGCATACTGCTCCGACACATCGGTCAGGGTGATTCCATCCATCAGATGCTCCTGCATGTGCTGGAAGTCCTTTTCCCGGCAGGCGGCGTTGACCACCAGCAGGTAGCGCTGGGCAGACAGACGGTAAACCAGCAGATCGTCTACGGTTCCGCCGCTTTCGTAGCACAGGGGAGAATAGCGAATCCGGCCATCGGCCATGCCGGCTACGGCGTTGGTCAGAATCCGGTCCAGCGCTTCCTGAGCCTTTGGCCCCTCTACCATAAATTCTCCCATGTGAGAAACGTCAAACAGTCCGGCAGCGGTGCGCACCGCCTGATGCTCGGCAATGATGGAGGAGTACTGAACCGGCAGCAGGTAGCCCGCAAAGGGCACCATCTTCCCCCCCGTCGACAGATGCCGGGGATATAGGGGCGTTTTTAACTCCATATAAAAACCTCCTTAAAATCGGTCTAAATGCAAAAAAGAACGGGTGCGTGCAAAGCCACGCCTCCGTCTTGGTACCTGAAAGATTAACCCGTGCAGCGGCTGTATGCCAATTCCTGTCCAGGCCTGCTTCTTCGGTGTCATCCCGGGGATGACTCTCCAGAGTATCGTCCAAATCCGGTCCCTTTGCCTGAGAGTTTTGGTGGAGTTTCCCCTTCGGCTCTGCTTTAATACAGTATCTCCCGGATTTTTCTTCCGATGCTTTATTGAATTTTTTGGCAGTTCTGCTTGTATGTTTTCCAGTATAGCGTGGAACATCAGCGGGCGCAAGTAGTCCTAAAAAATTTAGGCAATTTAGATAAAAACCCACTCACTTTCCCTGTAACCATGCAGTAATTCCCGGTGGGCAAACCGTTGGTGCCACAAGAACCGCCCCCCAAGAGGAGGCGGTTCCCAAGCGCTGTTTACTACTGCGGCAGTATGGCCTGCGCCAAAGTAGCTCCGGTGTAGTAGTGTGCCAGAATTTCTTCAAAATCGGCTCCCTGCCGGGCCATAAAATCCGCCCCGTACTGGGAAAGCCCCACCCCGTGTCCGTAGCCGTACACCACAAAGATAAAGCTGTTGCCGGTATCTATCACATCAAAGTTATGGGAGCGCAGGTCCAGCGCCGTGCGCACCTCGCTGCCGTGGAGCACCTGCCCCCCCACCTCTATGGCGGTGATGTAGCCGGAAGCAGAGCGCTCCATCTCCCCAAACCAGGTGTCGGCCTGCCCCGAAAGGTCCAGCTCCGGGTAACCGGCCAGCAGCAGCCGCTTTAGCTCGGGATAGGAAAACTCCTCTTCGGTTTCGTAGTCGGGGGCCAGATAATCCCCCTCGCTGTCGGCGGGAAGGAGATAGGGAGCACTACCCACCCAAACGTTGGAGGCATCCTCCGTCACCCCCGCCGATATGGCGTGATAGGCCGCTACAATCGGCTCTTCCTCGTATTCCAGCACCAGATGGGCCACACTGTCGGCGGCGGCGCAGACCTTCTCCCAGTATTGGTCGGCCTTGGACCCGTAAAACTCCCGGGCTTTTTCTTCGGTGATGTACACCTTCATGTTGGAAGGGTCGGCTTTAAAGTCCGCCCCCTTCAGCTCCGGGTCGGGGTGTTCCATCTGAACCCGGTGGTGGTGCAGGGCGTAGGTGTGAGCCGCCACCGCCTGCGCCTTGAGAGCCTCGCTGTGAAACGCCGCCGGCATCTCGGCGGCCACCGCCCCCCGGACATAATCCCTTACCGCGACGGTGTGGATTTCCCCGGTGCTTTCATCCAGCACCCGAAAAGCCTCCACTCCCAGAACAGAGGCGGACTCCGCCTCCAGAGCCTGTTCCAGCTCCACCGGAAGCTCCGGCGGCCTTTGGGGGGCATCCAACACCTCCTCCACCGCCTGCTGAGGCCAGACCGCAGCGGTCTGGGATTCCTGCTGCGGGTTTTGCGGCACGTGCAGCGCCAAATCAGCCGGCTCCTCTATGGGATAGCTAACGGCAATCATGGGAATCACCAGCATGGACAGTGCAAAAACAGCAATAAAGAGCAGGGCGCCCCTCATCATCGGCTCCTCCTTTCCGGCAGAACAGTGGACATACTGTACTCTATTCTTATGCGCCCGCCGGGGGAAAGATGCCGGGTTTGTCCATTGTTGCAGGTATTTAATAACTCGCCCATAACAAAGAGGCTGCTTCAAACCCTTGCGGATTTAAAACAGCCCCCGGTAAAGCCTCTCAACTAATCTAACACACAACTAACTATGGGAACATCAGCCGGTGATGACCTGCTCTGTTTCCTTATCAAAGATGTGGAGTTTGGTGCAATCCACCGCCATCTTGATGGTGTCGCCGGCTTTGGCGGAACTGCGGGAAGGAACCCGCGCAATGATGTTCTGCCCTTGGCTGACCAGATACAGGTAGGTTTCCGCACCCATCAGCTCGGCCAGTTCCACCTCGGCTTCGATGACGCCGGTGGTGGGCTGATCCATGTAAATAGGCTCCTCCCGCAGGGCTTCGGGCCGGATGCCCAGCAGCACTTCCTTGCCCTCGTAAGCGGCAATGACCTTGGCCTCCACCCGGTCGGGGAGGACGGGGAACAGGCTGTCGCCAAAGGCTGCCACAAAATGGCCGTCTTCCTTTTTGCGGATGGTGGCGGGGAAGAAGTTCATCTGAGGTGTGCCGATAAAGCCGGCCACAAACACGTTGCAGGGAGTATCGTAGAGGTTCTGGGGAGTATCCACCTGCTGGATAAAGCCATCCTTCATCACCACAATGCGGTCGCCCATGGTCATGGCCTCGGTCTGGTCGTGGGTGACGTAGACAAAGGTGGTACCCAGCCGCTTGTGGAGCTTGGTGATTTCCGCCCGCATGGAGGCCCGAAGCTTTGCGTCCAGGTTAGACAAAGGCTCATCCAGCAGGAAGACGGCAGGGTCCCGAACCATGGCGCGGCCCAAGGCCACCCGCTGGCGCTGCCCGCCGGAAAGAGCTCTGGGCCGACGCTCCAGCAGATGCTCGATATCCAGAATCTTGGCGGCTTCCTTCACCTTTTGATCGATGATGTCCTTGGGAGTCTTGCGCAGCTGCAAGCCAAAGGCCATGTTTTTGTAAACGGTCATGTGGGGGTAAAGGGCATAGTTCTGGAACACCATGGCGATGTCCCTGTCTTTGGGGGCCACATCGTTGACCAGCTTATCCCCTATGTACAGTTCGCCGTCGGTGATTTCCTCCAGCCCGGCAATCATCCGCAGGGTGGTGGATTTGCCGCAGCCGGAAGGCCCAACCAGAATGATAAACTCTTTGTCGTCAATTTCCAAACAAAAGTCATGAACAGCGGTAACCGGCGGATTACCGGCGTAGGTCTTGAAGATGTGCTGAAGAGAGATTCCTGCCATTTCAAAGCCTCCAATGTAAATATATTGATATTGT
>CALCSA010000249.1 GCA_937894185.1 uncultured Clostridia bacterium
ATTTGCTCATCTGCTTGCTCCCCAGCGTTATTTCCTGAGTGGTTTCAGTCATATTTTCACCCGCATGATGAGCGCTGTCTGCATTTTGTTTGACTTTTTCAGATATTTCGGTAGCGGAAGCGGCTAATTCTTCCAATGAACTCGCTTGTTCGGTTGTACCTTGGGAAAGGGCCTGAGCGCCATGAGCCACCTGCTGAGCGCCGCTGTCCACCTGAAGGGCCGACTGGTTGATCTGCAGCAGGGTGGAATTCAGGTTATCCAGCATGTGCTGCATATTGGTTTTGATCTTTTGGAACTCGCCGGTATATTCCCGTTGAAGCTCAAACATAAGATCCCCTTGGGAAACACTTTGCAACGCGTCGGAAATCTCGTCGATATATCCCTGATAGTTGACCAGCTGGTCGATGGTGCGCCCAAAGGCGTCTGCCAGCTTACCCACTTCGTCCTTAGTCTTTATCTTAAGCAGGACGTCAAAGTTGCCGTCGGCAATTTGCTGGGCCGCCACGGTCACCTTCTGAATGGGCTTTGCAATGCCGGCGCTGACAAAGAAGGCGAATGCTGCGCCTGCAACCAAAACAATGAGGCAGACGGTAGTCAGAGTTTTGACCAGAGCGTTGACCTGCTCCAGCACCTCGCTTGTTTCTACGGTGATTATTACAACCCATGGGCTGCCCTCGATGGGGGCAAAGCCGGACAGCTTGCTGGTTCCGTTGTAGGAATACTCGCCGCTGCCCACTTCCCGGGTGATCATTTTTTCCGTCAAAGCTCCCAACTGCTGAAGAGAAGGATCACTTTGAGCGTTTATAATGTCGTTGTCCTGCATGGCGACTAGATCCGTGTTGTGATGGGCTACGGTGGTACCTTGGCTGTTGACCATGTAGGCGTATCCGGTGTTCTTATAGGTGATTTCCTGAACCATGCGGCTCAGCTCCAGCCCGTCCTTGCAGCCGTAGAACACCCCGGTTTGCCTGCCGTTTAACACAACGGGAGCGGAAAAGATGACCACAGGCTGATTGTCCTTCTCGCTGAAGTGCAGGTCAGAGGCCGCAGCTTTCCCCTCAATCGCCGCAAGGTAATAGTCCCGGTCGGAAACAACTTCCTTTTCTTTGGAGTTGTTTAAAATCAAAGCGTTGCCCTTGGTGTCCGCCAAGGCAAAATACAGGTAACCGGACCGGTTGGCCTCCACCTCGCAGTAGGAGATTTTTCGACCGATGGGAATGGACTCGCTGATAATGGTGGAGTTCTGCGCAAGGGTATCAATGTAGCGCCGCTCCTCATCCAGCTTGGTAGCGATATACTTGGCTTCTGACTGGGCCATTATTTCCAGATCATAGAGAGCGGTTTCCATCAGTGTATTTTTAACAATGTTTATGGTGATCAATCCCGGCACCGCTGTCACAACCAGAATAATCAGCGTAAACAATGTAATTAATCTCACCTTAATCGATTTCATAAAAAAAGCCTCCTCCCAGTTTTGCAACACATTGCATCTAAACCTTTTGCTGGATTACATCAACGTATTCACGAGCCGAATTGCCGCTTTGCGGTTGTTCTCCAGAGAAACCTACTCCAATAGGAGAGATCTTGGGGCTACTGCTTAGGACACCTCCTAAAATTTCACAAAATTTTAGAAATAACATTTCCCTTTCACTTAAAATGAAAAATGTTCCAACTTCTTACCATTATAGCCCATTTTCCACCAAAAAGAAATAGACAAACTTCGATAAGAAATCCACCCATTCACTGTTCATAGTGTATTGAAAGAGAGGATTTTGGCCTTATCCCTTATCTGGAATAGAAAAAGTCCTGAAAATAGCCAAAAACGACGATTTTCAGGACGGCGTAATTTTTATGGAAAAACAGGCCGAAGAATCCGTAGAAATCGGGGCCGATTCATTGGAGAACAGGAGTAAAGCGGAAAGTCTAACGGCAGTAAAGAGTAAGACGCTGCAGGAAGCCCGCGTTGACATGCTATTCTGTTACTTATAATAGCATATCATTCACACAAAAGGAAAATAGCAAACCTTGTAAAGAAATTTGCCCATCTCCTATAAAGGATGCTTGCGGATATAACGCAATGAGCCGGAATGAAGCAAAACACCCAGAACAAACCGCTAACTTTCCATCTGGCAAACGGCAAATAGCCCCTGCTACTCCATATAAATAGGGCTGCTGCATGCCAGCATAACGCCGGTTTGACCCCTGTAATCGCCATAGAGCTCCAATCGGGCCCAGCCGGGGGACAGCTCCACCCAATCGGACAGGACAACGGAGCCGCCGCAGCTCTTTGTCAGAATTACCTCACCGTTATGAATCAAGCGCACCTGCTTGGTCTGTATACCAAAATCCTGCCAACATGGGCGGCGGCTGTCCTCGTTCACTTGGGCCAGCAGCAAACAGCTTCCCGGCGAGAGAGTTTCTCCCAAACCATAAACCCTCCCGTCTTTTCGGAAGGCAAACTCCAGCGTCGGCCCGGCTGTGACATAACTGCGCCCGACCCGCAGCGCCTCCTTGACGGTATCGGTGCGGATGGGGCCTGCAATACCCAAATAGGTGACGCCAAGGTGGGGATTCTTCGGCTCATCCCCCAGCAGATGCCAATCTCGTCCACTGGAAATGGCAATCCGGTACCCCGCGTTGAGCAGCTTGGTCCACCGCTGCAGGGCACAGGAATTTCGGGGGCTTTCCAAAGGAAAGGGACCGTTCCAGATTTCGATGTAATCCACCAAATCCCAGCGGCTTAAATGGAATCTCCAGTCGCAGCCGCTGCAAAAGGGCGCTCCCTCGGCGCAGGGATGGGCCACTCCCACGGCACAGCCCTCGGCCTGAATCCGCTCCAAATACAGGTGAATATCATCCTGTCCGATCAAGCGGCAATCCACCCGGGTATCTCCAATCACCAGAAAATGTCCGTACAACGTGGTCCACTCAATGCCGTGGGCAACGGGAAGGGTGGCGTCTTCCAGAGCGGGGGTCAGTTCCGCTACCCCCGACCATGCATTGTGGTCGGTCAGAGCAATACCGTCGTATGCCCAATCCATTGCCTTATGGCAAAGCTGGGATACGCTGGCCCCTCCATCACTGTGGACCGTGTGGGTGTGCAGCTCCATACACCGGTATTCCACCGGGTCGGGGTCCGAATCCTCCACACCCTGAATCATTAGACGATAACGGACCAGGTCGGACACCAAAGCGTTGACGCATACCACTGCCCGCCAGTTGCCCCTAGATATTTTGTGGCGCTCAAACCCCGGAGAAGACATCTCCTCGGAAATCATCAGGGACTGCTTGGGATGATGGCGGTGGGCTGACCCCACAAAAACGCCTTCGCACTCCAGAGAAAGGGTAACCAGGTTCACCACAGGCAGAAACCGCTCCCATTGGGATGGGTCGGTATCCTTTAGATATTTGCGGATTCCCCTTTGAATCGCCCGGCGGGCCTGCTCCATATCACCCAGGAATTTTGCATCGTGGTAGTCTGTGAAAATCCGAAGCGCCTTGTAGGATTTTTCCGTCCTAAACTCGAGACAAATCAGGGTTTCGTGGTCGGACGGAGTCAGATGCAGTTCCCGGCTGAGCAAAATATCCATAGCAACCTCCCAATTTCAACGGTACCATCGGCGAAATGGTCTAAGTCATCTGCGTTATAATCGGTTCCCCCAAAGGATTTTGTTTTTTTAAGGCGGGGCAGTTGCCCCGCAGCTACACGGGCAAATGAAGCCGGATTGCACAGTCGATCCCATGTTTGCGGTGTGCCAGCGAGCAAAATTGATGGACTATATCACCAGTATATCTCAACGGCTTGCAATGTCAATTGGATTTTTAAATTAACTTTAGCAATTGACGTTGACGGTACAAATTGTTAAGATAAGGGAAGGAAATGAGAAAGGCAGGGACGCAACTTGAGGCTGGATCGCAAAGATATGAAGCGAATTAACCGCAATGCCATTTTCCAGTATATTCGTTCCCGGGAGCATCAAGTAGTCTCCTGCGTACAGATCAGCAGGGATACAAAAATATCCTTACCCACCGTGCTCAAGCATGTGGATTACTTCGAAAAGCTAAATATTCTCAAAGGAATCGGAACCCAGGAGGTGAGTGGAGCGGGACGCAAGCCCACCCTTCTGGAATTTATGCCGGACGCCTTTTGCACACTGGGAGTAGCCTTTGACGGCAAGTATCTGGAGTGCGTTTGCGTCAACCTCAATTATGAGGTGCTGTATTCCCGGCGGGAGGCCCTGACCTGTACCATCCATCAGCTGCTGGCCCGGGAAATCCCTGTGCGGCTGAAAACATTCATTACGGATTGCGGTATTGCCCCGGATACCATCATCAGCATTGGCCTTGCCCTGCCCGCCGCCGTAGACACCAACCGATACCAAACCACCACCCCCTCTCCTCTGATCGGATTGGAAGCCAACCACGATTTTAAAGAACAGTTTGACGAGCTAACCGCCCGCTTTGGGTGCCCGGTCTTGATCGAAAACGACGTAAACGCCGCCGCCATTGGAGAATTTAAAGAGCGCCTGCTCACTTCAAGGGACGATCTGGTCTACATCACCCTAGGCACCGGTATCGGAAGCGGCATTGTTCTCAATGGAAAAATACGCAGGGGAAAAAACTTTGCCGCGGGAGAAATTGCCAACTTTATTTTTGGAGACGCCCTGCACCACGAAGGCGCCACTGCCGAGGCTTTGCTGACGCCCGGGCGCATTTCATCCCAGTTTCATTATGACATTTATGAACCTCCCCGCCCGGAAAGTCAAGTGCTAAAGATACGGGTAGCCGATTATATTGCCCGGCATCTGGCCGGAATCATTATGAACATGGAATCGGTACTCAACGTCAACCACTTTGTATTGGGGGGGTTTGTAACGGAGCATCTGGGGGAATCCATGTTGGAATTCCTGCATCAGTACCTGTCCTCTTCCGGTTTTGGACACCTGGATGTTGCACCGGTGAGCTCTCTGTTTGCCACCTCTAAAGGGGCGGGCTCTCTGGCCAGCGACAAAGCTCTGGATTACATTCTAACCCGGGATGACCCCGAGTAAAGTCCTGATGCGCATCTTCTCAAGCCCCTGCCGGGGCTGCTTGAGCATCCCGCATCAACGGTTGCGCCAACAAGAATCCGTCGAGTAAATCGGCGGATTCCTTTTGATTTTACGCAAAAACATAATGGTTACGCCCCTTCTTTTGGCGGCAGCCATTGGCTGTTTGGGTCGATTCCTGCTACTTGTTTGGTGGAACTGAACAATAATTAAAGTTTCTATTTTAATTCTATTGACATCTGGAAAGAGATGTTATATAGTGTAAGCATAATAACCATAAATTATATGTATTAAAGTGATTTTATACTATAAACGTCGATTCGTTCTGTCATTATAAAATGAGTTTAGCGGATTTTATTAAGTTAAACAATTAATTGAGGTATCATGAGGGATTCGCGTTGAAGAGAGCAATCATCCGTGCCATCAACAGCTTTAGTGGCGCCAAAACAGTATCGGCGGGCTTTGACGGTTATATTGACCGAATTTTTAAAGTTCGGCAGCACGCCGCGGGCAGCCGCCATCATATAGAAACCATGAGCCAATTTGGTTCCTATATTGTGGGGAAGGCCGGGAAAAGTTGCTCGCTGGAGCTGCAGCAGGTGGGGGAAAAGATTGGCGGCAACATGCCAAACTACGCCAGTGCCCTTTCTCATCTGGGAATTGCGGTCAACTGCATCGGCACTTTAGGTTGGCCCCGCATCCACCCTTTGTTCGGGGACGGGCTCAGCCGCTGCAACCTTTCCAGCGTGGGGCAACCGGGCAAGTGTGACGCGTTGGAGTTTGGGGACGGCAAGGTCATGCTAACCCACAACCAAAACATTGATATTCTGGACTTTGAGACACTGGACGCCCGCATAGATGTCCGGGCGGTATCCAAACTTTTTACCGGCGGAGACCTGATTGCCTTTTTTAATTGGAGCGAAATGAAAGGGGCTACCTCCATTTGGTCAGGCCTTTGGGATAGCATTTGGGAGCAGCTGCCAAAGTCTTTGCCCATGCTGGTGGACTTTTCCGACTGTTCCGGACGGAGCCCGGAGGAAATCCGAGAGATTTTGCAGGTGCTCGGTGGGTATCAAAAAGCCTGTTCTGTTTGCTACAGCATGAATCTCAACGAGGCGGAGCAGTTCGCCCTCAAGCTGGGGCTCTGCACAGGAACCCCGCAAGAGCTGGCCCGCACCCTTTACCGGCAGCTGCAGCCGGAGATGGTGGTCATCCACCTTTTAAACGGATGTGTATACGCCGGAAAAGAAGCTCAAGGCTACATCCCCAACAAACTGATCCCCAACCCCATTCTCCTCACCGGAGCGGGAGACAACTTCAACGCAGGCCTTAGCTTTGGCATGATGCTGGGGCTCCCCATTGAAAGCGCCCTGCTGCTGGGAAACGCAGTATCCGGATATTACATCTTCCACGGGCAAAGCCCGGACAGAACCCAGCTGGTAAATTGGCTGGAGCAATATTAGGAGGAAAAAACAATGAGAGCACCCAAAATTGTTTTTATTGGCGCAGGCAGCATGTCCTTTGGCATCCCCACCTTTCAGGATATTTTTACGGAGCCAAAGCTTCAAAACGCCACCCTTTCTCTGGTGGACATAAATCCCGTCAACCTGAACCGGATGTATGAGCTGGCGCTGACCCTCAACAAACATTGCGGTATGAACCTTACGGTGGAACAATATTCCGACCGCCGAAAGGCTCTGCCCGGCGCGGATTTTGTCATCAACAGCATTGCCATTGAGCGCTGCGAGCTGTGGAAGCAGGACTTCCATGTGCCGCAGGAGTTTGGCGTCCGCCATCCATTGGGGGAAAACGGCGGACCGGGCGCTCTGTTCTTTACCATGCGCACCCTTCCCCTGATCATCGACATTGTCCGGGATATGGAAGAGCTCTGTCCCGACGCTTGGTTTCTAAACTTCTCCAATCCGGAAACCCGGGTGATTCTGGGCGTTTCCACCTACAGCAAAATTAAATGCGTCGGCCTTTGCCACGGCATCTTTGATGCCCGCAGAGACATCGCTCACATACTGGGCAGAGAGCCGGAAACCATCGAGCTGTATGCCGGCGGCATGAACCACTTTCAGTGGGTGTTTTC